>CAYVRL010000474.1:0-2086 GCA_964454065.1 uncultured Planctomycetales bacterium
CCATGCCTACGGCGTGATCGCCCTCCCGACCACTCTGGTCGTGGACTCCGCGGGGCGGATCGTCTTCCGCCTCCCCGGCTACCCGATCGCCGGAGCCGAGGAACTCGAGAAGGCCATCGAGGCCGAAGTCCTCGAGGAGGGCGCCCAAGCGCGAGCGCCCTCCTCGAGTGCCGACCCCGGCCACCGCCGCGCCATCCGCTATACCCACCTCGCCAGCCAGTTGACCCAGCGTGGTCAGCTCGAACTGGCGGAATACACCCTCGAAAAGGCCATGGAAGAGGATCCGGGACTGGCGGACATCTGGCTGGCCCGCGCCCGTCTCCATGAAAGGTCCGGTCGTCTCGAGGAGGCTCGCCGGGATCTCGAGGAAGCCAGCACCCGCTTCCCCGGCGATCCCAAGGTCCTGCTGGCTCGGGGAGATCTCGACCTCCGCCTCGGGAACCCCGCCGAAGCGGAGGCCTTGGCCCACACGGCCCTCGAACTGGATCCCGGGCTCAGCTCGGCACTGGTCCTGATCGGACGAGCGCGAATCGCCGGGGGACGGCCGCAGGAAGCGCGCAGCTTCTTCGAGGAGGCGGTTGCGCGAAACCCCTTCGACTTGGAAGCCTGCCTGGAACTGGCCCAGGTCGCCGAACGACTCGGCGATGGGAGCACCGCTCTGGACTGGTACGGCAAGGCATATCAACTCCTCGACCCCACTTGGAATCCGTGAAACCCAGCGAAGGAACCCCAACGATGAGACTCCACCTGGCCTACTCTCTCGCCCTGCTCGCCCTGCCGCTGAGTGGCGTGGCCGACGCCCCCTTGCCCCGTCCCCAGGACGAAGTTCGGGAAGCCGCCCGAAGGACTCCCGAATACATCGGAGCCATGGCCTGCCGCAAGTGCCACGGGGACGAGTACAAGTCCTGGAAGAAGACCAAGATGGCCAATGCCTTCGACCTGCTCAAACCAGGAGTTCGAGCCGAAAGCAAGGTCGAGGCCGGGTTGGACCCTCGAAAGGACTATACCCGCGACGAAACGTGCCTCCGCTGCCACACCACGGGCTGGGGGAAGCCCGGCGGCTACGCGATACCGCCGGAGGGCGACGGCCCCGAGGCGATTCGAGCGCAGAGATTCGCCCGTTCCAGGGAAGGGGTGCAATGCGAAGCTTGCCATGGCCCGGGCAGTTTGGCAGCGGCCTACAAGAAGCAGCACGAGGACTACCAGTGGTCCGAGGCCGAGGCGGCGGTCCCCAACATGTCCGGGATGCTCTTCCCCGACGAGGGTATCTGCAAGGGCTGCCACAACCAAGACAGCCCCTTCGTTGGCAAGGGCTACAGCTTCGATTTCGAGGAACGCAAGGAACAGGGCACCCATGTCCACATCAAGCTGGACGACGACCACGGCTGCCCCCACGAACACCACGTGACCAAACGTCACGGCAAGCGCGGCTGAGAGGCCCGACGAGGAGGGAAACACCATGGACAGGAGTTTCGGACTGTTCGGGCTCAGCACGCTGATCTTCCTGATCGGGGGCATCGCCATGTCCTCGCGGGAGGCTCCCCCGGTGATCCAACCCCTTGCCTTCAACCACAAGGCCCACGCCAAGGAAACGACGTGCTGGGATTGCCACTTCATCTGCGAAAAGAACCGCGACGAGGACGGTGATGTGGACTGCGAGGCCTGCATGGAAGCGGACGGCCCTTTCTGCGCCAAGCACCTCGAGTGCGCCGACCACCGCTTGCCCGGTTACCCCAGCACCCAGGTCTGCCTCGGTTGTCACGAATACGACCTGCTGGAACTCGCCCACGAGGAAGCCAGCTCCGACGAGGCGGCGAACGAGAGGGCGCAACGCAAACTCCTCGACTTCGTCAGCTTCGATGAATACGACGAAGTCGAGGACATCGAGCCCTTGAAGTGGCAACAAGTCACGCGGCTCTCCCTCAGCAATGTCTACTTCTCCCATCGGACTCACGCCCTCGTGGCCGAGATCGCCTGCGAACAGTGCCACGGTGAGGTCTCCCAATGGGAAACGCCGCCTACCGCGCCCGCGGCCGAACTGAGCATGAATTGGTGCCTCGATTGCCACGAGAAGAACGGCGCCACC
>CAYVRL010000475.1:0-2080 GCA_964454065.1 uncultured Planctomycetales bacterium
GTGAGTTTGCGGGCCCGATTGCGCGAGGGGGAGGCCGAGATGGCCTTTCGGGATCTGCGCGCGGCCCTCGCCGATCACTATGCGCGCCATGGACGGGCGCTGCTCGGGCGTCTCCCCCCCGCTCTGCGCGAGGAACTGGAAGAGCTCCTCCGGGGGGCCCAGCGGATCCTGGAGGCCAACGCGCTGGCCCGCCGCTGGCACGATTTCCTCCATTCCTTGCGCAAGGGGGACGAAGTCTGGGTACCGCGCTATCGTCAGCGCATGCGGGTGCTGCGCAGCGACCCCCGACGCGGGCGGCTCAAGTTGCGAAACGAGGAATTGGAAATCGAGCTCCCGTTTCAGGAGATTAGTTGGGTGAAACCCCCTCCCGGACCGGAGCTCGCCCCATGACTGCCACCGTCCTGGTTCTCGACAACGATCCCCATGTCCGCCAGCTGCTCACCCTGGCTCTCGAACGAGGGGGAATGCGCGTCCTCTGTTGTCGTTCGGGCGAGGAAGCTCGCCGTACCCTGTGCGATCGGGCGGTGGATTTCATGATCCTGGATCTCAACCTCGGCGGTGGCGACTCCGGGGAGCTCCTGGCCGCGGAATGGACCGCCGCGGGCTGCGCTCCACCCTTCTTCATGCTCACGGGGATGCCCGACGACCCCCGGGTCGGCGCTCTGGAAGGGCTGTCCCCCTTCCGCGGCGTGATCGCCAAGCCCTTCTCGGTGGTGGCCCTGGTGGACCGAGTGCGCGGCGCGTTGCCCGCGGGCAGCTCCGTCGGCGGGGGGGCGTGAGCGTGGGCGGCGCCCTTCCGAGCCCCGCGGGCGGGCTGCGTTGGACCACGGCCGGCGAATCCCACGGTCCCGTTCTGATCGCGATCCTCGAGGGCCTCCCCGCGGGTCTGCCGCTGGACCTGGAAGCGGTGCAAGTGGGTATGCGGCGCCGTTGGGGTGCCCCGGGGCGCGGCCCACGCGGCGACTTCGAGCGGGATCCGCTGCACCTGCTCGCCGGGATGAAGCATGGGGTCACCCTGGGGACGCCGCTCGCCCTCTCGATCGGGAACGGGGATACGCGGATCGACGAGCTGCCGAATCTGGACTGCCCCCGTCCCGGTCACGCGGATCTTCCCGGAGTCCTACGCCACCGCAACCGTGACGTCCGCGCGGTCCTCGAGCGGGCTTCGGCCCGCGAGACCGCGGCCCGCACCGCGCTCGGGGAAGTCGCCCAGCAGTTGTTGGCCTTCTTCGGCATCCAGGTCCGGTCCTGGGTGCTGGCCATCGGTGGGGTGCGGGGCCCGGAGCCCTCCGACGAGGCTCCCCCGCCGCCGCGGGACCCCGCGAGCCGTTTCGGGGGCTGGGACGCGAGTTCCGACGAGGCCTGGGAGGCTCGGATCGCGGCGGCACGGGAGGACGGCGACTCCCTGGGGGGACTCTTCGAGGTCCGAGCCTGGGGTTGTCCCCCCGGCCTGGGAGGCTACGCACAGGCCGTGGATCGCCTGGATGCCCGTTTGATGGCTGCCGTGGCCTCGATCCCGGCGATTCGCGGAGTGGAGATCGGGGCCGGCTTCGGCGGTGCGGGGATTCCCGGGAGCCGTTTTCACGATCCCATTCAGCCCGATCCTGCGGCCTGGGCCGGGGTCGGAAGGTCCGGCAACCATGCGGGGGGGGTGGAGGGTGGGCTCTCCAACGGCCGCCCCATCGTTCTGCGAGCGGCGATGAAGCCCCTTCCCACGCTGCGCCGCGGACACCCTTCCGTGGCTCTCTCCACGCTCCGTCCATCACGCGCAACCTATGAACGGAGCGATGTTTGCAGTGTTCCCGCGGCGGCCGTCGTGGGGGCCGAAGTGGTGGCCCTGGAGCTGGCCTCGGCGCTCCGTGCGCGGCTCGGAGGGGTGACCTTGCGGGAAATGCGGGAGCGCGCGGCGGCCCTCGGTGGGGACCAGGATCCTCGTGATTGGGGGGCCGATCTGGCCTCCGATTCGGCGGGAATGTCCCCCGGGGAGGATGTTCCCCTCCCGGATCGGTGACGTAGGCCTCCGGCCGCGTATCATGTTTGCCCCTTTCGGCCTCCGGGCGCCAGGCTAGCGTAGCTCAGT
>CAYVRL010000476.1:0-2077 GCA_964454065.1 uncultured Planctomycetales bacterium
GATGATCACCGCGGCGGAGTCGAAGTAGAGGTGTCGCGCCTCCGCGGGAAAGAGGGCGGGGAAGAAGAGCACCGCGAGGCTGAAGACCCAGGCCGCACCCGTGCCGGTCGCGACCAGGGTGTTCATGTCGGGAGCCAGATGGCGCAGCGCCGCGAGCCCGGGCCGGAAGAAGCGGCGCCCGGGACCGAACAGGACCAGGGTGGTGAGCAAGGCCTGAACGGAATCGCTGAGTGGACCGTGGAAACCGGCCATGGAGAGCACGAAGACCGGGAGGGCCAAGGCGACCGCCAGTAGGAGGTCGCGGCGCAGCTTGCGGAGGGCCGCGCGACGAGCTTCCTGTTCGGCCTCGTGGAGGGCTTCGGGGTCCTCGTTCTCGGCGCCCTGCTGCTGGGGCCGGATCAGTTCGTAGCCCGCCTCCTCGACCGCGGCCGCGACCCGCTCCAGGGGGACGGCGCCGGGAGCGCTTCGCAACTGGGCGCGGGCGGTCGCGAAGTTCACGCTGGCCTCCTCCACTCCGGGAAGAGCGCGCAAGGCCTTCTCGATCCGCGCGGCGCAGGCCGCGCAACTCATGCCGCCGATGGCGAACTCGCGTTCCTCGATGACCGCGGCCCCGGAAGGAGGGGTCGTCATGCGGAAGGAGAGACCCGCCGGAGGTGATTGCGATCGGTGTGGTGGAAGAGCTCGGCCACGCCCTGCATACGGAGGAGGGTGTCCTCCGCATAGGAAAAGCTACCGTCTTCGTGGATTCGGACTTCCAGCTCGTAGCCTTCGCTGCGAAAGGCACGATCGAGGAAGGGATTGGAGAGCAAACCGAAGACGCTCTCGCCGATTTGGGCGGAGAGGGTGAAGGATTTCGCGTCCGGAGTCGCGGATCCGCCCGCCGCAACCGCGACGCCGCGCGGCACCAGGAAGTAGCGCATCACTCGCTGCTCCCGCGGATCCCACAACCAATAGCCCACTTCCTCGTGGAAGGGATCCTCCTCGCCCAGCGGCCAGGCCATGGTCGCGTAGCGCAGGCCGTAGAGCACCTGACTGCCGTTGACCACCGGACCGATGGGCTCGAAGCTCATGCGCTCGCGAAAAGGAGTCTCCTCCGAGGCGTGGGGACCGTCCGGAGCCACGTCCACCCCCTTCTCTCCTTCCCAGACCCCGGCCAAGGGGGTCAAAGGTCCCAGATTGGCGATCACGTCCGGATCCGGCGTTTCCACTTCCAGGTAGTCATCCATGGCCCCAGTCTAGCCCTCCTTGTCGCCTCCTTTGCACTGGGGAAGCAACATCCCCCTGGTGGCTCCGGTATGCAGGGAGGCAGGTCACAGCAAGTGCCACTCGAGGACCAACCGTCCATCCTTGCGATCGAGGCGCACTGCCATCCTGGCCTTCCGTTCCTTCATCCACGCGTGAGCGGCACCGACTGGACCCCGATTCAAAAGGCAATCGGGTGGATTGGGTCAAGGCTCTCCAGATCCACAAGGGCAACACGGACCTGGAACTCAAGGCAGTGGGTTCTTCCTTTTCCCGTCTTTAAAGGCAGCATACCTGGCACCCAGATTCTTGCTTGAGGATAGGCTGCGTTGAGCCGAACCAGTTCGATAAATCAGAGTTTCCGGAGTATGGAACGAACCGCAGGATAGAGCGCCGGAGTCAAAGCTAGAGAAAAGAAAGAATTCAATACCATATATTCGCAACAACCACCAAACTCTTCCTCGACATCACCAGGCGATATCAAGTATTGGAAATAACCGTAGAGGGCTCCTGAAATCGCAAGGATGGAAATTGTGGAAAAAAGAATCCTGGTTCTTCGAACATTTTGAGAGGAGAATAGATAGGAAGAAAAACCAAAGACAATAACCGAAGCCAGGAAAATAGCTAAAATAATGAGTAGCCCTGAACCTAAATGTAAATTGTTTCCGCCACGAAAATCCTCTTGAACATGAAAACCAAAGAGATAGTGCAGAAAACCTCTCTCAACAAAAATATTACAAATATTTGCAGCACTGAGGATCCTAGCAATGACATACCATCCCGACCCAATTCCAAATGCAAAAGCAAGGCTTCCTAAGATCGTGGACGCCCAATG
>CAYVRL010000477.1:0-2069 GCA_964454065.1 uncultured Planctomycetales bacterium
CCAGACTCCCGGGGCGAAGCGCATCGCTGTCCCCCCAGGCGATCTGGCGGTGCGCCGCCCCCTCCGGAATCCGCACCGCGGCGAGATCGGTCTTCTCGTCCACCGCCACCACGTCGCCGGGCACCACCCGACCATCGTGCAAGGTGACGCGCACCCTCGCGTCGAGTTCCTCCACGACGTGGCGGTTGGTCACCACCCATCCGCGAAGCGCGTCGATCACGAAACCGCTCCCCGAGCCCCCTTGCTGGCCGCGCACGACCTCGATGTGGACCGTGCCCTCCAACACCCGGGAAGCGAGTTGCTCGACCTCGGAGGAGAATTCCAACAGAGTCCCGGGGGCGGAGGGTCGCTCCGAGGACAGGGAGGAGGTCACCGCCACCACGAGTAGCGGGGCGAGAGCGAGGATGGGCAACAAGCGCTTGGTCATGGCGGAGCGAGGAAGGGGGGAACCGGTGCGGGGACCGGATCTAGAATGTCTACGGTAGCCTTCCCGCGCCGTCGTCCCTTCCCTGCCCGTGCGCCGCGCTCTTCCTTTCCTCCTTCTCGCGCTGCTCGGCGCGGTGACCGCCCTCCTCTGGTGGCCGGAGGTACCGCGGTCACGCCCTTCGGACTCCATTCCCTCCCCCTCCCGCTCCGGGGCCGCGGTCCTCGGCCCGGGGACCGCCTCGGGGGAAGCCGCCGCCGATGCTCTCCCCCCCACCGAGGCCGACCAGAGTCGTAACCCACTGGTGAACGAACCCGCGGACGCGGCGACGGAATCCGCCGCGGACGCGGCCCGCCCCAGCCTGCTCCTTCACCTGCGCGACGGGAGCGGCCGCCCGGTCTCGGGATTGCACGCCCGCATCCACCACCTCACGATGCTCACCCTTCCGCTGCTCGCGGATTCCGAGGACCTGTGGGCGGATCCCCACCCCTTGGAAATCCCCGAGCTGGACGAACTCCGCAGCGGCGAGGACGGCTTCCTGTTCACCGATCTTCCCGCGGGCACGCATTTACGCCTGGAACTCTCGGGCCCCCACTGGCAACCCCGGAAATGGACCCTCGCCCCGCTGGCCGCCGGGGAGCGACGGGAACTCGGCCCCTTCGTCCTGGCCCCCGGCCACTGGTTGCACGGTCGACTGATCGACCTCGAGAACCAACCCGTGGATCGGGCAGAGCTCCGCCTCCTCCCACCCGACGACGGCCTGCCGAACGACTACGAAACCCCGCTGGCCGAGGCGGTGAGCGCCGCGGACGGAAGCTGGAGTCTGGAGGGCATCCCCGACGGCAGTTTCCGGCTGGTGGTTTCGGCCCCGGGATTCCTCCCCCCCGACCCTCGTCCCGTGCGCTTCCCCCCTGGCTCCCCAGACCTGGATTGGGAGATCCGACTCCGACGAGGGGGCAGTCTACGCGGCGTGGTCCTCGATCAGGAGAGCGGCGCCCCGCTCCCCGAGGCCAGACTCCTGTTGCTCCGCCGCCCTCCGTTGAGCATCTTCAGCCCCTTCGATCGGAGCTGGGTCGAAGGAGAGGACGAAGTCCTGGACCGCGGCCAGCCCGTGGACGCGGAAGGTCGCTTCCAGGTCAGCGGCATCGTCGGGGACGGTCGTGACCTCCTGATCGCTGCGGCGCCGGGTCACGCGGATCAGCGTCTGGATCCAGTCCGTCCCGGCTCGGCGGTGGAGCTGCGTCTGCCCAGGAGGGCCGAGTTGCGCGGCGGACTTCGAACCCCGAGCGGCCAACCGGCGGTCGGGGCCGCGATCTGGGCCTACGATTCCAACAGCGGTCCCGTGGAAGCCTCCCAGCCCGTCCGTCAGACCCAGACCGACGATCACGGTACCTTCGACTTCCCCGACCTGGACCCGGGGAGTTACACCTTGGTGGCCTGGAGCGCTGCGGGACAGACCCGGCGCACGGTGGTCCTCGACGCCTCCCTCCCGTCCCTGGACCTGCGCCTCGAAGGGGGACCGGGCCTCCGCCTCCGAGTCCTCGACGCCCAGCGGCAGCCAGTGGAAGGAGCGGACGTGAACCTGCGGGAGAGCCGCACGGCCCTGACCGAGGATCGGGGAGTGGCCTTCGAACTCTCCCCCACT
>CAYVRL010000478.1:0-2067 GCA_964454065.1 uncultured Planctomycetales bacterium
GGTCTCCCGGAAGCGGGGCGGAGCGGCCTGCAAGGAGGACGAAGCACTCGAATGGCCCCCGCGCCACCCCGCGCGGCCTTCGGAAGCCTGCGCTTTCGGATCGTGGATCCCGAAGGCCGTGCCGCCCCCGATGCCTGGGCCGAGGTCCAGGAGGATCCCGCGGCGGTCCCGGGGACTCTGGGATTCCCCTTGCCCGATCAGAGCGACCAGGCCCGACCCCTTCGCGAGGAAGCGGATTCCGATGGTTGGGTCTTCCTCGAGGAGGTGCCGGCGCGAGTGCGACTCCAACTTTCCGCCCTGGGCCGGTTCCGCGCGCGGCGCCGCTTTCGGGTGGCGCCCCTGAACCCTGGAGAGGACCGTGAACTCGGAGAGCTGGTCCTGGCCCCTGGCGTGGAGCTGGTCGGCCAGGTTCGGGACCCTTCGGGCCGTCCCGTGGCGGCGGAGCTGGAACTGCTGGAGCCCCGTCGCGACAACACCTTCCTGCTGAACGGCGCGGAGAGCGCGGTGGCGAGCACGACCAGTTCCGAAGATGGCCAGTACTCCCTGCCGGGCCTGAAACCGGGGAGCTACGTCCTGGCCGCCCGAGCACCCGATTTCGCCCCCTCCCGCCTTTCCGTCGACCTCCCCCTCCAGCCGCGGACGACTCGGGGGGATCTCCACCTGACTCGGGGAGGAACCATCAGCGGAGTGGTCCACGGCCCCGACGACTTGGATCTATCCACTGCCAGAATCGCCCTCGTACCCTTCCAGAGTCTTCAGTCCTTTTCCTGGGACCGGGAAAGGGTCTTGCGCGACGGGCGGACGCTTCTCCCGGATGGACGGTTCACGCTGTCCGGGGTCCCGCGGGACGAGGCGATGGAGATTCGTGCCGCCGCCCCCGGCCAGCTCGTCGCACACTCGGGGAGAGTGACCCCCGGACTACCCGTGACCCTGGAACTGAGACCCGCTCTCCAGGTCCGCGGCACGGTCTCCGGGTCCACGGGCACCCCGGTCGCGGAAGCGAGAATCGACCTGCAGGCCGTCGGTGCCTCCGGGCGAGTCCAGACGAGTCCATCCAGGCATCAGAGCAGCGCTGCGGACGGCAGCTTCCTCTTCGACGAACTGCAGCCTGGGCGTTACCGGTTGAGAGCCCGTGGCACCGAGGGGACCGCCACCAGTGCGGTATTCCAGCTCTCCTCGACGACGAAGCCCATTGCCTTGGTCTTGCAGGGCGGGTCTCCGGTCGTGGTCCAAGCACGAGCCCCGGACGGCTCCCCCCTACCCGACGTGGCAATCCTGATCTCCCCATCGCGCATTCCCGCGGCTCAGGGTCTCGACTCGGGTGGCTCCACCGACCTCCCGCTCCTGGAGGGGCGGAGTCCCCGGAGCGGACGCACCGGAGCGGACGGCACTCTCCGTTTCCTGGGCCTTCCCCCCGGCTCCTACCGAGTCGAGGCCTCCGCACCTGGCCGCGCCACCCTGCGCGTAGCCCTGGAGCGGCCCACGGAGAGCGAGCAGACGCTCGCCATCACTCTGCCCAGGGCTTCGACCTTGCGGGTTCACGTGGTCGGCGGAGGAGGGGAACCGGTCCCCGGCGCGGCTTTGACTATGCGCCCTCTCCAGGGGCCCTCCGGCATTCCATCCCCAGGGGCGGTCCCCGCCCCCCGATCCGCCGACGATTGGGGGCTGGCCGTTTGGAGCGACCTCCCCCCCGGCGACTATGCGATCTCTCTCAGGAGGAACGGCTCGAGGGTTCCGTTCCCCAATGGTCCCCCTGGATCGAGGAGTCGCAGGATCGACAGCGGTTCCGGGCCGTCCTCGACTCCCATCGATCTACAGGTCCACCTACCCGCCGGAACGGTGCAGGACGAACAGCTCGTCGTCGCCTCCAAGGGGATGTTGAAGGTCCATGTCCTGCGTTTCGGCGAGAGCGTTCCCGGGGCGCAGGTGGAACTCCACGAGGATGGGGAAAAGGACTACCCGATGTTCTTTGGAGGGCCCACCCACCGTCGGGCCACCTCGGACGCGAAGGGGTGGGCACGACTGCCTCCGGCCGCCCCCGGCCGGTACCAACTCCGCGCCAGGGCC
>CAYVRL010000479.1:0-2065 GCA_964454065.1 uncultured Planctomycetales bacterium
TCCCGTGGGAGCCGGGGCTGGAGCCCGACGACGCCCTCGGGCGGAGCATGATCGAGAACGTACTCCCCCAGGGTCTGGTCCGTGGCCTCCATTCCAGCGCCCCATCCCTGCAACTCCACACCTACTGGGGTCTCGGCGGCGCGTTGATGGGTCTGCTCGTGGGAGTGGGGGTCGCCCTTCCCCTGCACTTCCTCTTGCGCGCCAAGCTACCCCTCTGGCGGGAACGTTTCGGCCGCAGCCGCTTCGCGAAAGCACTCTCCGGTTTCTTCCTCTTCCGCATCCTCAAGGTCCTGACCCGATGAAGTTCTTCCGCACCGGCCTGCTGGCCCTCTTGCTGGTCCTCGCGCTGATCGTCCTGGTCACTCTCTCCTTCGCCGGTGATCCCCTCTTCGTCGGCGCCTTGCGCCGCTACGCACCGCCCGCCCTCGGCCAGCCCCTGGACTTCACCGACGCCAGCCTCTCCGTACTCGGCGGCAGCGCGGAGGTCGACGATCTGGTCATCGGAAACCGGGAAGACCCTCTCGCCGAAGTCGGGAAAGTGCGTCTGGACACCTCCACCAGCGACCTGCTCGCCGGCCGATTCCGCATCGAGGAGGCCACCCTCGCCGACGCGGTCCTCCACCTGAGCGTGGACGAGAACGGTCGCTTGAGCATCGACCCGGGTCCGCCACCCGCCGGGACGGAAACCACTCCCCCCCCGCCCGCCAGTGCAGACACCCCGCCACCCGCACGACGCGACTTCGTCCAGATCGTGCAGGAATACTGGGATCGCCTCCAGACCTATCGCGACTACTACCGGAAAGTAGGCGCTTTCGGGGGCAAGGACGCCGCGGAAGCCGAGGCCGGAGGCGCCGCGGAGCAAGGCGCACGGCGTCTCCCCCATCCCGGCATGGCCAGTTTCCTGGAGCAAAGCGCCTCCTCGACCTCCCCCACCTTCCTGCGCATCGACCACGCCGAGCTCTCCGACTTCCGCTGGGAGACCCTGGACCGGCGCACGGGGAAACCGCTGCTCCCGCCCCTGGATTCCCTCTCCTTGACCCTCGATCGGCTCGGCAGCTCCCTTCCGGGCGAGACCTCCCCGGCCAAGATCAGCGGTGACGGCCTCCTGAGCGGTGGCGGCGCGATCCGCTTCGTCCTCGCCCTGGCCCGCGGAGCGGAATCCTCCACCCTCGCCTTCTCGGCGCGTGATCTCCCCGCCGCCGCGATCGCGGACCTGATCGCTTCCTCGGTCCCCTTCCGGCTCAGCGAGGGGCTGCTCGACCTCGATACCGAACAGCTCGCCTTCACCGATTCGTCCCTCGCGGGCACCTTGAAACTGACCCTGCGCAAGGGCCGACTGGAAGCCGCGCCGGGGGCGCCGAAGGTCCTGGGCATGGATGCGACCCAGTTCTGTTCCCTTCTCGATCGCGCCCTCGCGCAGGGGCCGGTCTCCATCGCTTTCGTCCTCGGTGGAACTCCGACACATCCCAGCTTCGAGATCCAGAACGACACCGAACTCGGCGATCTGCTGAAGGGCGCGGTGAAGGCGGAAGTGAAGGAGCGCGGCCAGAAACTGCTCGACGAACAAAAGAGTAAACTGGGGAAGAAGGCTTCGGGCCTACTCAAGGGTCTGAAGGGTCACTGATCCCCCGTGCATCCCCTCCTCTTTCCTCTCCTCCTTCCGCTCGCGCTTCCCCACGTTCCTCACGACGACGCCCGGGACGTGTTGTGCATCCCGGCCCCCGGCGGCGGCGTGGAACTGGTCGCGATCAACAGTCAAACCATGCGGGTCGTCCATTCCCGGGACGACGGCCTGAGCTGGCAAGGCTTGGGTGCCCAGCAGTTGGAGCTGTACCAGGCCATGCGTCTGGTTTCCTGGCCGGAAACCTCCGGTACCCTGGTCTTGATCGGCACCGAGCGCGGAGTGTGGACCTACGATCCGGTGAACGGCGAAGTGCTGGCCGCGAACGACGGCCTGCCCACGCACCTCCCCGAGGTCGTCGGTCTCGCCGCCCCCCGCGTCACCGGCGGCCCGGCCTTGCTCGTCACCAGCGACGGTTCGGTCTACCGGAAGAGCGATCGCACC
>CAYVRL010000480.1:0-2060 GCA_964454065.1 uncultured Planctomycetales bacterium
AAGGGGTCCGTGAGTGCCTCACGCAGGTGGGGAAGCAACCGGGCCGCGGACGTGGCACTGGCGATGCGGGCCAGCTGCGCGCGGATCTCGGGATCGGGGTCGGCGTGGAGGTCCTCCAGGGCCAGGGTGGCGCCGAGCTGGCCCATGCCCCAGAGGGCGTGGAGCCGCGCCAGCGTGTTGGGGCCGCGGCGTGCGACTCGCTCCAGGGTGGCCATGCCACGAGCCCCGCGAGCCACCAGGGCACGCTGGGCGGCGAAACGAACCCGTCGGTCGGGGTGGCCGAGCAGTCGGGCGAGTTCGGAGGCTTTGCGAGCGGTGAAGGCGGTGCGCAGAAGGGTCGCGGTTTCCTCGGCCTCGGCGTTGGCGGGGTGGCGGAGTTGGAGGATCCGTCCGCTGCCGGTACCGACCCAACCCTCGATCCAGTCACTGATCAGGATGCGACCGTCCGGCGCGAAGGCGACGTCCGTGGCCAGCACGCCCCAGCAGAACTTCTCCTGCGCGTCCAGTCGGAAACCAGCGCCATCGGGTGCGAGGGTGAAACGACGGACTCCGCTGTCGGCGGGCGAGCCGCGAAAATCACAGAGGAAGAAGGAGCCCTTCAGAGCGGCGGGCAAGCCGGTTCCGGGATAGGCGGCCAGGCCGGCGGGTCCGTCGGAGAAGTTGGCGAGGGGGGCATTCAGGAAAGCGGCCTGTCCTGCGAAGGGAGGCTTCCACCAGCCCTCCGCCATCCACGGGCCGCGGTCGGGCAGGTACTGGAAGTTCATGCTCCAGCCGCAGTCGCTCCCTTCCATCAAGTAGACCAGGCGCGCCCGATCGCCGGCGTCGCTGTTGTTGTCCACGGTGAAGAGATCGCCGTAGTCGTCGAAAGCCAGTTCCTGGGGGTTGCGCAAGCCATGGGTCCAGATCTGGAGTCCAGTGCCGTCCGGCCGACAGCGAAAGACCGCGCCGCGACCGGGATCGGCGAGCAGTCCTCCTTCCCGGCTCTGGACGTGGAAGCCGCGGTCGCCGACGCTGAACCACAAATTGCCGAGGGGGCCGAAGACTGGGCCGTGCAGGTCGTGGCCGCGCAGGGAGGTGCGCACCCCGAAGCCGTGGAGCAGGCTTTCGCGTTCCTCCGCGTGCCCGTCCCCATCCCGATCCCGGAGCCGCCAGAGGTCGGGGATGCAGGTGTACCAAAGACTGTCGCCGCGGGTCACGAGCCCCGCTCCGGTCCCGGTCAGCAGGGTCCGGAAACCGTCCGCCCAGACCTGGGAGTGGTCGGCGCGGAAATCGCCGTCCTCGTCGTAGAGGAGCTGGATGCGTTCCTCTTTCTGGGTCCATTCACTGGCGTACTCGGGATGATGACGCAGGTACATCCGCCCCCGATCCTCGACGGTTCGGAGTTGCAAGTCCTCGCTCCGCCATTCGGGATGGGAACGGTTGTCGGGGACGCCGCCGGTTTCCTGGCGGAAACTCTCGGCCACGTACACCCGGCCTCGCGCGTCCACGGTGAAGGCCACCGGATTGGCGAGCTGTTCGCCGTCGGCCCAGACCGAGGCCTGGAAGTCCGGTGGAAGGTGGAGTCGCGCGGCGGGGGGGGCTTCCTGAGGCGCCGCACAGAGGAGCAGCAGGGCGGGGAACGCCGCCGCCATCAGACGAACTTGGTGCGCCCCGGCATGGCGACCGGGAAGTCGGGAGCGTCGCCGAAGGCCTCGATGTCGGGGGAGAGGTCTTCGGTGGAGGCCAGGGCTTGTTCCCAGGTGATGCGCTGGCCGGTATAGGCGGCCATCCGCCCCATGATCGCGGCCAGGGTGCTATGGGCCATTTCGATGCCCTGGAACTTGGGCTCGCCGGCGCGGATCGAGGCGAAGAGTTCGTCGTGTTCGGTCTGATACATGTTGTTGGAGGGACCGTCGTACTTCCAGGGCCGCTTGCCGCGGATCTCGAAGAGGGGAGTCCATCCCTCGATGCGAGCGACGCCCTCGGACCCTTGCACGTAGTCGTTGTTCTCCATCGCGCAGCCGTTTTGCTAGCGGGTCAGCAAGTGGCCGGAAGCTCCGTTGGGGAAGTCGTAGACGACG
>CAYVRL010000481.1:0-2044 GCA_964454065.1 uncultured Planctomycetales bacterium
GCTTCCATGGCGTCGCCGGCCTCGGGGAGCAAGGCGGCCTGCTCACCTTCGCGAGGGCGCAAGAGCTCGGGCAGGAACAGGCTTCCAGCAAGGGTGGGGCGAGTATCCCGCGCGAAGGGCGGAAGGGTCGTGGCGGAATCGCTGTGCACATCGCTCGCCGCCTCGTCTCGCGGGGCGCTCCCCTCCGCGGCCTCCTCCTCCGCCCCGCCCTGGGCGGGTGCGGTTTCGGTCGCCACCCCGGTACGGGTCTCCCTACCGGAACACGATCCGAGGAAGACGACGAGCAGAGCGAAGGCGAGAAGCCGAGCGAACACGCGACCATTCTAGAGGCGGCGGGTTCGCTTCCCCGGTCCCGCACCGGCTACAATCCGAGGGCCTTCCCCTGGTCATGGCAACCCCCCTACGCGCAGTCTTCCTCGACGCCGGCGACACTCTGTTCACCGGTCGGCGTAGTCGGAATGCCTGGTACGCGAGCGTGGCCGCGGAACTGGGCGGCGACGGCGATCCGGAGGACGCCACCCGCGCCCTGGAGTGCGCCCTCGGCGAGATTCCGATCACCGTCGAGGGCTCGTACCGCTACACCCTCGGCTGGTTCGCGCACTTCAACGCCGCGGTGCTGGCGCGCCTGGGCGTGGCCGAGAAGGATCTCCCCCGCGGTCACGAACGACTGGTCCAGATCTTCGACGACCCGGAGAGCTACGTCCTCTACCCCGAAGTGCCCGGCCTCCTGCGGGAACTGAACGAGAGCGAGGTCACCGTGGGAGTGATCTCCAACTGGTCCGAGCACTTGCCCGCTTTGCTGGAGGGCCTGGGCATCGCTCCAATCCTGGACTTCCTTGTCATCAGCGCCGAGGTCCGCGCCGAGAAACCCGAGCGGGAAATCTTCGAGCGAGCCCTCTTCCGCGCCGGGGTCGCGGCCGAGGAAGCTCTCCACGTGGGTAACGACCTGAAAATGGACGTCCACGGCGCTCTCGGGGCCGGGCTGCGCGCCGCCTGGCTGGATCGTGAGGATCTCGGCCATCCCGCGCCCGACGGAGTGGCGGTGATCCGTGAACTCCGCGGTCTGCTCTCGGTCATCGAGCAGGGCGATTATGCCTCCCGGAGCTGAAATCGCCGCCGAGCTGCTCGCTTCCCTGCGCGCGCGCCACGTGGGCCACGACTCCGAGGTCGAACTCCTGGTCGCGGCCCTGATCGCTGGTGGCCACGTTCTGATCGAGGGCGCGCCCGGGCTCGGCAAGACCCGCCTGGTCCACGCCTTGGCCGCGCTGCTCGGCCTGGAGTATCGACGCATCCAGTGCACCCCCGACCTGATGCCCGCCGACATCACCGGCAGCGAGGTCCTGGACCCCGAGAGCGGGGCGCGGGTCTTTCGCTTCCTGCCGGGGCCGGTCTTCACCCAAGTCCTGCTGGCCGACGAGATCAACCGCGCCACCCCGCGCACCCAATCCGCTTTGTTGGAGGCCATGGAGGAAGGGCAGGTCAGCGCCGGTGGGGAAATTCACCCCTTGCCCCAACCCTTCTTCGTCGCCGCCACCCAGAATCCGATCGAACTGGAGGGCACTTATCCCTTGCCCGAAGCCCAGTTGGACCGATTCCTCTTCAAACTGGAACTGGGTCGGCCGACTCCCGCCGAGATCGAGGCGATCCTGGCCCTGGAGACTCCGGCCGAAAGCACGCCGCTGCTGGATGCCGCGGAGCTACTCGCCCTGCGCCGTCGAGCGGCGGCGCTGCCGCTGCCGGCGGATGCCGCATCCCAGGTGGCCGCGATCGTCGCCGCGACCCACCCCGAGGACGAGGACGCAGCGCCCGAAGTGCGTGAATACGTGCGTTACGGTGCCAGTCCGCGCGCCGCATTGGCCGCGGTGTCCGGCGGACGGGCGCTGGCTCTGTTGCGAGGACGCATGCACGTTTCCCCCGCGGACCTGCGTGACGCCCTCACTGCCG
This sequence comes from uncultured Planctomycetales bacterium, assembly GCA_964454065.1. Taxonomy (GTDB): domain Bacteria; phylum Planctomycetota; class UBA1135; order UBA1135; family UBA1135; genus CAYVRL01. Next base: position 1,945 of record CAYVRL010000481.1, read on the forward strand.
CGCTGCGACATCGTTTGGTATACCGCTACCAAGCCGAGGATCCGCCCGTGGGGCTGGCGCGCCGACTCGCCGAACGACTGCGCTAAACCAAAGCCGCTTT
>CAYVRL010000482.1:0-2040 GCA_964454065.1 uncultured Planctomycetales bacterium
CTCCGCCCCCACTGGGGAACGAGCCTCGGGAAGCCCGCGGCTCTCCGCGTAGACGAGTCCGGCGAGCAGGGTCGAAGGCACGCCCGCGGCGGAGGCGGCGGCGTGGATCTCCGCGCTCAGACGCTCGATCCGCAGCACTGCGTCGAAACGACGCCGCAGGAGGATCCCGGCCCCGACCAGACCGAAAGCGACCAGCGTGAACCGGGCTACTTGCCCTGGGCGGCCAGCCATTCCTCCCAGGGGCGACTCTGCTGGAGCACCACCGCCTTGGGCGCGTCCACCGCGAAGGCGGGAAGGTCCACCCCAGTCAAGTCCGCGAGGGCCAGGGCCGTGGGCGGGCGCAGGAAGCCGGGGCAATCGGCCAGCAGGTCCAAGAGCGCGCGGACGGCCTGGGGACGGGGAGTCTTGTCGGGCCGATCGAATTCCTCGGGAAGTTTCCTCCCCACGTTGTTCGCGGCCCGCTCCAGCCAGAAGGAGAACTGGAGATCGCCGTTCTCACGCCACCAGGCGGTGTAGACCCCGACGGGATCGGGGAGACTCCGAAAGTCCACGCAGCAGGCGGAAGCCAGCGCGGACAGGATCTCCGGATTGTGGGGATCGCTGGACAGGGCGTGGAGGAGTTTCTCCGCAGCCTCGCCGTCGCCGAGTTGCCCACCGTGGATCGAGGCCCTGAGGGCCAGGGCCGAATCGAAATCTTCGTATTTCGCGCGCATCGCCGCCCGGGCCTTCAGGATCCCGCGCTGGTCCAGGCCGCGCAGGAAACCGACTTCCAGCGGACCGTTGGCGAAGACCGGGAACAGGGATTGGAAGGCCTGATCCGTTTTCTCTCCCGGCAAGCGGCTCAGGGCCTGGATCGCGGTTTGACGGACGACGTCGTCCTGCCCCGACTCCGCGGCCGCCACCACCGCGTCCAGGGCCCGGGGATCCCCGATCCGTCCGAGTGCCACCAGGACTTCGCGACGCACCTCCTTGGGATGTTCCGGCCCGACCAAGGGCAGGAGCTGGGGCAGGACGGTGGCATCCCCGATTTCTCCGAGGGAGCGAGCGGCCATCCGAACCACCAGCGTGTTGCGATCCTTCAGGGCCTCGACCAAGGCCTTCATCCCGGCGGCCCCCACCCCACCCAGGGCGCGGGCGGCGGCGACCCGGACCGCCAACCGCGAATCGCTCAGACTCGCGGCCGCGACCTCGGCACCGAGCCGTTCCAGGCCGGTCCGGAGCAGCTCCGAACGCAAGGGTTCGATGAGCCTGGAAGCGATGTCCAGAAAGGGCTGGGCGAGCGAGGCATCCGGCTTGCGAAGACCACAGGCGAGGACTTCCTTGGCCAGAGCCTCCCGATCCCCATGGTCGGTGAGCCGCTCCAGGAAGAGGTGCCCGAGTTCGGCGGTCCACAGGGAATCGAAAGCGGGATCCGACGAAAGATGCCGACACCAGGCGAGCAACTGGGAGCCGTTCAGGTCCTCCAGGCGCTCGCGGGTCATCGCGAGTTCCAGTTGCCGTCGCCGGAGGGGGTCGGCCGAATCCCAATCCGTCAGGCGCTCCCGCACCCAGCCGTCATCGCCCAGGGGGGCGAGCCCTTGCCAGGCATTGGCCTCCCAAACCCGGTCGAGCTCCTGGAGCAAACCGGGCAACCATTCGGCACCCGCCGTGCCCCGGAACGTCAAGGGTTTCCGCTGCCGCCCGACCTCGATGTCGATCCGGGCGCGAAGGGGAGCATCCGCGGAACCGTAGACTCCAGGGAGTACCCGAACGTCAAGGAGCTGGGCCCGAGCGAGGAAATCGCGCAATCCGGCCTGTTCGCGCGGCCCCAGCAAACGGCCGCTGGCGCCACCGACGGGAGCCGCGGTACCCGCCAGGACGAAGCGCCCTCGACCGCTCTCCTCCCAGGCGATCCTCAACTGGGGAAGCTCGCGATCCGTGAGATGCAGGTTGCCCCGAACCGCATGGAAACCCGCGAAGTTCTCGGCCATCCAGGCGAGCCAGGCGCTGCGGTCCTGGTCGTGGAAGTCCTCGCCGGTGAATCGTCTCAGACTCTCTTCC
>CAYVRL010000483.1:0-2033 GCA_964454065.1 uncultured Planctomycetales bacterium
CCCCAGTGGGGGCGGAGGGGCTCTGTCAACTCATGCCGGACACCGCCCGCGAACTCGCGCTGCGCCACGGTTCCCCCGGGCCCCCCTTCACCCCCGAGGAGAACCTCCGGCTCGGAGCCTGGTATTTGCGGGAACTCCTCGATCGTTGGGATGGCGACCGGGAGATGGCCCTCCTCTCCTACCGGCTGGGGCCGGCCCGGGTGGCCCGGGAGATTGCCGCCGCGGGGGGAGCGGAAGCCTGGAAAAGATCCCTTCAGGGTCGTAAACCATCCCCATGGGAGTACGTCGTCCAGGTGGAGAGGTTCGCGGAGCGCTTTCGGGAGCGGGGGGACTAGAGCTGCGTCTCCTCCCCGGCGGCGACCGCTGCCCGGCTCGACCTGGCCAGCGACTCCTGGAGGCCGCCCTGGATGGTGGCTTGCCCTTGCCCTTCGGTTGCCAGACCGCACGTTGTGGTGTTTGCCGGGTCGAGGTGGTTTCCGCACCCCCTGATGGCGGCCTGGAGGCTCCCAGCCGCATCGAAGCGCTTACACTGGAGAGCTACCGATGCCCGCCAGGGGTGCGCCTGGCTTGTCAGGCAGTGATTCGCGGCGATCTGGTGCTGCGATCCCTGCTTCCCCGAGTAGAGGAGGATGACTGATGGTCCGTGTGGGAGTCTGCTTGTCCGGTTGCGGTGTCTATGACGGCTCGGAGATCCACGAGGCCGTCCTGACCTTGCTCGCCTTGGATCGCGCTGGAGCGGAGGTACTCTGCCTGGCTCCCGACATTCCTCAACTCCACGTCGTGAATCACCTCAGCGGGGAAGTCGTGGAGGGTGAGCAGCGGAACGTTCTCGTGGAATCGGCGCGGATCGCGCGGGGGGCCATTCGGGACGCCGCCGAGGTCCACGCGGAGGATTTCGATGCTCTGATCTTCCCCGGCGGTTTCGGTGCGGCGAAGAACCTATGCAGTTTCGCTTTCGATGGACCGGATTGCGTGGTCGATCCCCAGGTGCGTAGGTTGGTCGAGGAAACCGTCGCTGCCGGCAAACCCCTCGGGGTCATCTGCATCGCGCCCGCGGTCTGCGCGGCGGTCTTCCAGGATGCCGCCGAACGAGTCGAACTCACCATCGGCAGTGACGAGGACACCGCGGAGCAACTCGAACGGATGGGGGCCCGCCACGTGGTCTGTCCGGTCGGCGACATCCATATCGACGAAGGCAACAACGTGGTCAGCACCCCGGCCTACATGCTCGGCCAGTCGATCTCCGAAGTCGCGGAAGGAGTCGAGAAACTGGTCGCCACCATCCTGCAGCGCTGTGGCGCAGGCCTCACGCCGGCTGGTTGATCGGTGCTGGCCCTCCTGCTGCTCACTGCCTGGATGGGGCAGGCAAGGCCCGTCTGGTCCGGTTTCCCGGATCAGGACGCGCTTTCCTATGAACTGCGGGTCGCGCCCCGCTGGGCCGACCAGACCCTGCGGGTGCGAGTGGCCTACGAGATCCGGGTGAGTCGAGACCTGGAGGCTCTGCGTTTCCACTTCCGCGCCTCACCGAACTGGACTGCGCGTTTCTACGACTCGGAAGAACACGAACTGCGGATCCGGCGTCTGGATCCCCAGCGGATCGCGGTCCGCATGTCGGCTTCCGCGGCGGCCGGAGAGACGGTCCACTTGCATGCCCATCTCTCCGGTGTCCCGCCGGAGGGCCTGGGCTTCGCTCGCAACCGCTATGGGGATCCCGTGCTCTACACCGACGACTTCGCGGTGCGGACCCGCGGCTGGTTGCCTTGTGAGGACGATCCCTCCGATCGGGCCGATTTCCATTTGTCGATCGGGCTCGGGGAGGATCCTCCCCCGGGAACGGTGGCGATCGGAACCGGGGAGTGGACTGGGCCGCGGCCCGTCGGCCCCGGAGACTTCCAGGATGGGCCCCCGGGCATGGGGGAAGTCTATGAGGGGCACAGCACCAGTCCGCTTCCCATCCACCTGCTGGCTTTCGCCGAAGCCCCCTACGCGCGAGTCGCCGAAACGGGTGGTCCGGCTCTGGACGGTTCCCTCGT
>CAYVRL010000484.1:0-2025 GCA_964454065.1 uncultured Planctomycetales bacterium
GAGAGTAGGCTGAGGATCACGATCGGTGGTGGCAGTCGGGGGGGAACGAAGGGATCCAGAGGGAATTCCAGGATATCGGAAATCCCCGCCTCGGGGCTAGGGGCCGAATTCCAGCAGGGGGTGGCCCTCCTCGACCTCGGCGCCGTCCTCGACCAGGAAGCGGAGGAGGCGGGGCGGGCTCGGGTTGGCCAGCTCGGGGGGGAACTTGACCGGGTTGAAGGTCTTCATGACCTCCAGCAGACCGACGGTACGGCCCGGGGGCAGGGCTTCGCCGGGGGCGACGTAGGGATCGGCGCCGGGCTCGGGGCGGAGCCAGAAACGACCGGGCTGCGGTGCGCGCAGCACGCGACCCGAGTCGGCCTCGCAGTCGCTCCCCACCGCGCCGGGAGCGTCGGCGCGGGCGGCGTCCTCGTTCGCGGCGAAGGGGCGGATCCGGAACAGGGGCGTGCCCCAGGCGACCGGGAGCCGCCGTTCGGCGGGCGGATCCTCGACCACGGTGCCGGCGGCCTCCGGGGGCAGGATCAACGGCTGGCGGCGCTCCAGGATCTCCAGTTCGCCCGCGGGATCGCCGGCGCGCAGGCAAGCCCCGCGCCGCGGGGGATGGACGAAGAACCCGGTGTCCGGCGCGAGCAGTTCCCACCCGCCTCCCTCTTCTGCCGGGAGCGCGCGGAGGAGCATGGCTCGGGGCGGGAGCGTCCCGCTCATGCCGGTTCCTCGCTCAGCAGGGCCAGCTCGTGCAGGGACCAGATCCGCGGGTTCTTGATCCGGCGGACCCCCTGCGCTTGGTAGCTGGCCTCGATCAGGCATTCCAGCCAGGGACGGAGTTCGGAGGGCATCACGATCTCGTCGGTGTCGCGGCGACTGGCCGCGAGGTAGGGATCCATGTCGCCCTCGATGCGTCTTTCGACCGCGCGCATGTCGGCGGCGATCGCCGCCCGTTCGACCGGATCCTCGCTGGCGATCTGGAAGTCGTCGTCCAGCTTGGTGTTGTAGGTGGCGATCGCGAGGGTGCGTCCCTCCATCACCGACTGGCGCGCGATCGGGGTCGAGAGTTGCAGCAGCGGCTCGTAGGGTAGACCCGCCATCGCGTAGTAACCGGCGCCGCTGGCCTTGCGCAGCAGAATCGTGAACACCGGGTTGCGCGCGTTGCTGTTGGTGTGGATCAGGTTCGATCCGTAGCCGAGCAGGCCGTGGGCCTCGGCCTCGGTGCCGATGTCGAAACCGCCCACGTCCTGCAACCACACCAGCGGGATGCCGTCCGACTCGCAAGCGCGGGCGAAGGTCGAGATCTTGGCGATGCCCTCGCGGTAGAGGATCCCCCCCGGTTTGAACTTGCCGCGTCGTTCCGGGTCGGGGATCGGCCCCTGCACGTTGGCGATGAAGCCGGTGTAGAGACCCGCGACCCGCCCCACGCCGACCACCATCTCGCGGCCGCGCGCGGGGAGCAGTTCCCAGAACAGCGAGCGGTCCACCAGTCGCGCCAGCAACTCGCGCACCTCGTAGGTGCTGCGGTGGTCGGGAGGGAAGAAGCCGTCCAGTTCCGCGGCGGGAAAAGCGGGGGCGGCGGGCTCGGCGCCGCAGCGGTGGAAGGGCACCGCGCTCGAGGCCATCCCCGCGACCTCGCGGCGGATCGCCGCCAGGCAGGCGGCGTCGTCCGGCACCCGCGCGTCGGCGCAACCGGAGCGGTGCACGTGGACCTCCGGCCCGCCGATCCCGAGGCTGGTCAGCTTCTGCGATTTCGCGCCCTTGATGAGCGCCGCGCCGGCGATGACCATGTAGGCCTGCTCGGTCATGTACACCCGATCCGAGATGATCGGCATGTAGCCGCCGCCGGCGATGCAGTCCCCGAAGACCCCGGCCACTTGCGGCACCCCAGCCGCCGAGAGCTGCGCGTTCTTCTTGAAGATGTGTCCGGCGCCGAAACGGCCCGGGAAGGATCGGGCCTGTTCGGGCAGGAAGAGGCCGGAGCAGTCCACCAGGTAGAGCACCGGCAATCTCAGGCGTAGCCCGAACTCCTGCGCGCGT
>CAYVRL010000485.1:0-2014 GCA_964454065.1 uncultured Planctomycetales bacterium
CCTCCCGTCCCCGGGACGAAGCATCGATCCTCCGTTGCGACCACCTTCGTCGAGGAGGGCTCCTCCGGCTTTCGGCCTGGCCTGCTCGATCACCTGGAGCATCCCGGGCGTTTCAAGCAAACGGGCAATCTGCGCGCGACGGGCCCCGCCGTCCTCTCCCGGAAGCACGCCTGGCGGCCACATTGCTCCTGGCAAGAGGCGGTGATCCTGCACGAGGTCCTCGGCCCCCCGCGGGCCTTCTCCGAGTCCCAACTCCCGGGACTGCTTTCCTGATCTCCCTTCTCCTGACTTCCTGGATCGAGCCGCCACCATGAATTCCCTTTCCTCCCGTGCGGAACTGCTGGAATTCTTCCAGCGTGGCCATCGCCCCCCCTCGGAACACCGTTACGGCTTGGAGTACGAAATGTTCGTGGTCCGGCCCGACGGCTCTCCGGTGGCCTACTCGGAGCCCGACGGAGTCGAGGAACTCCTGCGCGGACTCGCTCGGCGGCATGCTTGGGCCCCTTTCGGGGAGGACGGGCGGGTTCTCGGGCTGGACCTGGGAGAGGGGCGACGGATCACCCTGGAGCCCGGCGCGCAGTTGGAATTCAACTCCCCGCCGCGGCGCACCATCAGTGAATTGGAAGCCGATTTGAACGCGGTGATTCCCGCACTGGAGGAAGCCTGTGCGATTCACGGACTCTACTTCCTGGGCTGTGGTGCGCAGCCCTTCGCCGCGCCCGAGGACATCGAGAGGATTCCGAAGGGCCGGTACGAGATCCTGGAGGCCCGGCTGCGCGAGGCCGGGGAGCTGGGCCTGTGGATGATGCGGGCGACTTGTGGAATCCAGGTCAACTTCGACCACAGCGATGCGCGGGACGCGGCTGCGAAGCTACGCGCTGCTTTCCTGCTTGCTCCGGTCTTGAATGCCCTCTTCGCGAACTCGCCGATGCGCGCGGGCGAGGTCAGCGGCTATTCCTCGTGGCGTGGCCATGTCTGGTCCCTGACCGATGACGCACGTTGCGGCCTGATCGAGGCCTGCACCCGCCCCGACGCAAGCCTCGAGGATTACTGCGAGTGGGCTCTCCACGCCCCGATGCTCTTCGTGGAGCGGGGGGGGCGGCTGGTGGATCGGCGGGACCGTCGTTTCGCCGACCACCTCGCGGCGGGGGAGGCCACCTTCGCCGACTGGGATCTGCACTTGAGCACCCTGTTCCCGGAAGTGCGCTTGCGGCCTCAGTTGGAACTCCGCTCGGTGGACGGTGGCTGTCCCGACACCGCACTGGCTCTCTGCGCATTGGTCAAGGGCATCTTCGGGGATCCCGAGGCCCTCGCCGCCGCCACCGAGCTCTGTGCTTCCTGGAGTTTCCTCCAACTCCACTACACCTGGTTGGAAGCGCACCGCTTGGGCCTCGCGACCCGGACTCCCGATGGCCGGAGCACCCTGCTGGAACTCGCGCGGCGACTTCTCTCCCTGGTCGTGTTGCCCCAGGAGGAACGCCGTTTTCTCGCTCCGTTGGAGGAGATCCTCCGGCATGGAGTTTCCCTCGGGGAGGATCTGCTCTTCGATTTCCGGGAAGCGGGCATCGGGGATCTGGAGCAACTCCAGTCCCATTTCTTCTGCATTCCTCGTCCCCGCCTTCCCGGTCTGCGGTGAATCCCGTTCCGCTCCCGGTCAGGGGCTGAGGGCGGTCTGGCCGAGGGTGGAGAGGGTCCAGACCCCGATCCTGACTCCACCATCGGGATCGAGGTCGGTGCCCCATTCGGGGACGAAGCGTTCGGAGTAGAGGAGCCGAAAATCCTTCCCGGGGCCGGAGGGAATGCTGAGCCGCACTTCCGCGTTGCTCCCCACCGCCACCGTCGGGGGCACGAACAGGGTCTTCTCGCTGAAGATCACGAATTGATTGTCCCAGGAGTCGGCATGAGGCCGGGGGAACGTTTCCGCGATTTCCTGGAGTCCATCCCGGTCGATGTCTCCGAGAAAGGAATTCGCGGTGACACCATCGGCAGGCACCGGTTCCAGAGACCAGGGAAG
>CAYVRL010000486.1:0-2012 GCA_964454065.1 uncultured Planctomycetales bacterium
ACCGCCTGGAGGCCCACTGGCACCCCAGGGGCGAGGGGGAGGAAGGCTGCTTGCTCCTCGATGGCCCGGGCCTCGGTTCGGCCCCCGTGGATGTCGCCGACCGCGCCGCCCGCCGTCGCGCCGCCGCCGACCGCGCCGACCTCTGGTGGGTCCTGGTCGACGCTTCCGATCCCGAGGGGGCCTTGCCCCCCTTGCCCGAGTCCGGCGAGTCGCTGCTGCTCTTCACCAAGGCCGAACTTCCTCGGCGGGTTCCGGATCGAGTCCTGCGCGAGGCCGCCGAACGCGGCTGCGGCGAAGCGCTCTGGGTGTCCGCCCGGACCGGAACCGGTCTCGCGGAGCTGGCCGAGCGCAGTCTGGCCCTCCTCGCCGCCCAGGCCGAACGCCGCGCCGACCGAGGGCTCTTCGGAGAGCGCAGTCGGGTGGCCCTGGAGGAAGCCGCGGCGGCCCTGGACCGCGCCCGGGAATTCCTCCGCGAGGGATCCGGGACCCTGGTCCTGGTCGCGGAGGAGCTGCGGGCCGCGCGGCGGGCGCTGGGCGGATTGCTGGGCGAGGACACACCGGAGGAACTCCTCGACCGCATCTTCTCGCGTTTCTGCGTCGGCAAGTGAGTTCTCCTCTGGTTTTCCACAAGTCCTTGTGGTAAAAAGCCGCACGGCCGCATTCCCTTGCGGTCGCCCCGTGCGCTGCCCCTACTGCAAACAAGACCACGACCGGGTCATCGATTCCCGCTCCTCGGCCGACGGCTTCTCGATCCGCCGCCGCCGGGAGTGTCTCGACTGCAACCGCCGCTTCACCACTTACGAGCGGATGGAGGATTCCCCCTTGCGAGTGGTCAAGAAGGACGGCTCGCGGGTTCCCTTCGACCGCAACAAGATCCTCCAGGGGCTGCTCAAGGCCTGCGAGAAGCGTCCGGTCGCCCTGGAGGAGATCGAATCCATCACCTCCGGAATCGAACGCCGCCTGGCCGAGATGTTCGACCGCGAGGTGAGCAGCAAGTACATCGGCCAGTTGGTGATGGAGGAGCTGAAACAGCTCGACCAGGTGGCCTACGTGCGTTTCGCTTCCGTCTATCGGGAGTTCAAGGACATCTCCCAGTTCCTGGAGGAACTGAAACCGATGCTCGAGAAGGGGCACCATGCCTGAGCATCCGGCGCGCGTGCGCAAGCGCGACGGGCGCGAGCTGCGTTTCGACCTGGTCGGATTGACCGCTTCGATCGAAGCCGCGCTCGAAGCCACCGGAGGCAGCGCTTCCGCCGCCCCCTTTCTCGCCGAGGCGGTGGCCGGGGTGCTCGCCGATCCTCCCGTGGTCGAGACCTCGTTGCTCGCGCGGGCGGTCGAGAAGGCCCTTCGCCTCGCCGGTTTCGAGGAGGCGGCACGGGCCTTTCGCGAATGGCGGGAAGAACGCGCCGGAGCTCTCGGGCTGGTTCGGGTCCATACCCGGGAGAGGGGCCGAGATTCCGCACGACCCTGGGATCGCGAGCGGTTGGCGCTTTCCCTGGTCCGGGATCGGCACCTGGAATCCTCCCTGGCTTGGGAATTGGCGCATGCCGTGGAACGGCGGATCCTGGAGAGCGGTTTGCGTCACCTGACCGCGCGCCTGGTTGCGGCGCTGGCCGAGAACGAGATGCGCACCCTCGGTCTGCGGGGTGATTCTCCCTCCACCGAACGCGTCGGTCTGGAGCGCCGGCAACTCCATGCATGGCTGGGTGGGGATTGTCTGCCCACGGTGCTCGGCACCCCGCGGGTGGGGCCCGCTGCGGGACCGATCCGTTCCGCCCTGGGTGGCGAGATCCTGGCTCGTTTCGCGCTGGAAGACATCCTCTCCGCTCCGGCCGCCGAAGCCCTGCGTGCCGGGCGCTACGACCTCCCCGCTCTCGGTGACTGGCTGCGTGCCGTCCGGTTGACGATGGCCCCCCGCCCGGAGGAAGGGGAGGAGGCCTTCTGGCAGCGAGTCGCCGCCGCCCGCGGCGTGGCCCGGGAGCTGCGCGTCTGTTGGCCGCGGGGGCGTTCCA
>CAYVRL010000487.1:0-1997 GCA_964454065.1 uncultured Planctomycetales bacterium
ATGGGTCGGGAGACCCTGGATCGTGGGCAGGACCGAGTGCAGAGCGGCGGGGATGCCGGGGAGCACGCGCAAGGAGCCGAGAAAAGGCAGATCGCCGGTGAAACCACTGGCCTGGAGCCACACCTGATCGCCGATGCGAATGGTCAGTCGATCGCCATCGCGCTCGAGTTGGGCGGCTTCGCCCGCGGGCGGGGCATCGGCCAGCGAGGCCCGCAAACGATCGATGGTGCCTTGCAGGCGCGGAGCGAGCTTGGCCTTGCGCGCCGGCGGCAGCTTGGCGAGTTTGGCCTGCAGGGAGGTCAGGCGAGCCCGGGACTCGGCGAAGGCGGCTTCGCAGGGGTCGGCGACGGCTGCGACCGTGGCCTTCTGGAGATCCGCCAAGCGCGGTCCTCCCCCCCCTCCGATCACCCACGAAGTGCCGCGGTCCCAAAGCCAGGCGGTGCCCGTGTTCCAGAAGCGTTCCTCGCTCTGGACGCTCCGGGTCTGGCCCCCCGCTCCGGTCTGGGTCTCGGCCACGTGGAGGACACGAGTCCGGGCATCCACCGAGACCCCGCTCACGGGGCGCAGGAGCAGATCGAACCAGGCCTCGACCTCGTCACCCACCTTGATCACCCCCAGGACGCTGTGCGGGGTGACTCCGTGATCGGTCATCCGGAAGCGGACGCGGCCCTGGACGCGCAGGCCACCGTCCTCCTCGCTGACCTGGACGGGGAAACTGCGCTCGCGGGCCACGCCATGGATCAGGAACCGGCCGCGGACCGTGAAGGTGCCGGTGCGTCCGTTCCCTCCCTCCAAGGAGTCGAAGAGGAAGATCATCTCCGGAAAGCGCTCGGCCTCCAGATCCTCTCTCATGTTCTCGTCGCGGCCGTCCTCCCCGGTGCGAATGGCATCCACTCGGGTGCGGACGCTTCCCCCGACGGTGTCGGCGAGACGGGAGAAATCGACATGGATCTCCCCCGCCGCGGCATGACTGGTTCCAGTGAAATCGTGGATGGAGGAGGTGCCATCGAAGCCGATGGTGCTGGCCGCGGGATCGACCGCGTATCGTTCCAGACCGAGGTGGGGTTGCTGGCAGAGGAGGAGGGTGAGCAGCGGGAAGAAGGGAGTCATTCCAGGCTTTCGGAAGCGTTCTTGACGGAAGGAGTGGCGAGCGGGCAGAGACCCGGGAGCAGCGCGCCCTTGTTCGCCATGGCCTCGCGATACCCGGGCACGCTCAGGAGGAGCTCGTCCTCGGCGCGCATCCGGGCGGCGAGGATCGGAGCGTGGAGCAGATTCAGCAACAGCCAGGAGAACCAGGCCCCCCCGGCCAGGGGAATCGCGGTGAACTCCAGGAGGACCGCGAGGTAGTTGGGATGGCGGACGAAACGGTAGGGCCCGTGTCGAACCACCCGGAGATCGGACGCGACCACCGCCCGCGCATTCCAAGCGGAGCCCAAGGCGTGCAGGGCGGCGTAGCGCAGGAGTTCGGCGACGCCGAAGAGGGTCAGGGCGGACCAGAACAGGAGAGGTGGGGCACCGTGGCCGCGCCAGCCGACTTCCGCGGCGGGCAGGACGATCAACAGGACGTGGACCGCGATCATGGAGGCCCAGGCACCGGTCCCTCCCGCCGCTTTCCCTCCGCCCGATCGCTGGAGGTGACGGCGGGAGAGACGGAGTTCCCCGAGCCGTTGCGCCGCGACCACCGCGAGCAACAGCGCGTAGGGGAGCGGGAAGGCGGAACTCGCGTCAGTCGGCATCGGGGGCGAGGAGGAGCATCTCCAGCGACAGGCCGGGACCGAAGACCACCACCAGTGCTTTCTTGCCCGGAGGGGGGACCTGCCCGAGTTCCCGTGCGACGTCGAGCACGGTCAGGATCGAGGCCGAGGAGAGGTTGCCGTTGCGGCGCAGTGCCTCCCGTGAGGTAACCAGGGCGCCGTGCGGCAAATCGAAGATCTTTTCACTGATGTCCAGCACCCGACAGCTCCCGGTGTGGACCAGCTGCAGGATGATGTCCGCGT
>CAYVRL010000488.1:0-1991 GCA_964454065.1 uncultured Planctomycetales bacterium
GGTCAAGACATCGGCCTCGCGGTGGCGGTGGACGCGCAAGACCGCGCCTATCTGTGCGGCTTCACCAATTCCGATGAGGCCAGCTTCCCGGTACTCGGCACCCTGGATCCCACCTTCAACGGCGGACAAGATGGTTTCATCGCTCGAGTGAGCGCCGACGGCAGCACGCTGGAGTACTGCGGCTATCTCGGTGGCGTGGGCGACGAATCCGGGCTCGCGGTGGCCGTGGATTCCCAGGGACGGGCCATCGTGGTCGGCACCACGAAATCCGACGAGCAGAGCTTCCCGGTGCGGATCGGGCCGGACCTGAGCTTCAACGGCGTCCAGGACGCCTTCGTCGCCCGGGTGCGGGCCGATGGCAGCGGCCTCGAATACTGCGGTTACCTCGGCGGAAGCGGCAGCGACTGGGGCTACGGGGTGGCGGTGGACGACCAGGGACGGGCCTCGCTCTGCGGCACCACCGCCTCCGACGAGGGGAGCTTCCCGGTCTCCATCGGCCCGGCCTTGCACTACCAGGGGGGGAACTATTACGGCGATGCCTTCGTGGCCCGCGTGCGGACCGATGGCAGCGGGCTGGAGTACTGCGGCTACCTGGGGGGTAACGCCGACGACTGGGGAGCGAAGGTGGCGGTGGATGCCCAGGGGCGGGCCTACGTCTGCGGTTGGACCGCCTCCGACGAAGGAAGTTTCCCGGTCCTGAACGGTCCCGATCCGAGCTACAACGGTGGTTTGCGCGACGCCTTCATCGCCCGCGTACGGTCCGATGGCAGTGGTTTGGAGTACTGCGGGTACCTGGGAGGCGCTGACGACGACCTGGCCAAGGGCGTGGCGGTGGATGCCCAGGGGCGGGCCCTGCTCTGCGGCGACACCGCTTCCGACGAGAGCAGTTTCCCCCTGCTCGCCGGTCCCGATGCGAGCTACAACGGCGGCGCTTTCGACGGTTTCGTGGCCCGGGTGAACGCCCAAGGGGCGGGGCTGGAGTACAGCGGTTACGTGGGCGGCGCGGCCGACGATTTCAGCGAGGGGATCGCCGCCGACGCGGCCGGCAACGCCTGGGTCTGCGGCCACACCCTGTCCGACGAACGGAGCTTCCCGGTCCGCAACGGCCCCGACACCAGCTTCAACAGCGGGGGGACCGCTTTCGGGGAGGCGTTCGTGGCCGAAGTCTGGGCCTACACCCCCTTCCAGCTCACGCTGGCGCCCGACCCGCTCCTCGCCGGCCAGAACGCCGATTTCCTCGTGAGCGGCGCAACGCCCCTCACTGACACGTTCCTGACCTTCGGTCTGAGCGGACCCGGCAGCACTCCCGTGCCCTTGCTGGATCTGGATCTGGGGCTGAACCAGGCCCGCCTCGCGGACGGCCCCACCCCCACCGACGCTGGAGGGAGCCTGAGCTGGACGGAAGCGATTCCCGCAGGCAGCGTCGGGATCACCGTCTGGATCCAAGCGGCCCAGTTCGGCCGCGTCTCCAACCTGCTCACCAGCACCATCCAGTGAGGATGGCGTAGCCCCCCCGATCAGTCCTCGTAGGAGAAGACGACCGTCTTCCCGCTCGGGGTCGTGAAGCGCGCTTCCACTCCCTTGCGATGGGCGCTGATCCACTCCGCAGCAGCGACCGCGCGTCGTTCCGTGAGCAGCTTGTGGCGCAGGTCCTCGCGCAGGTCCTGAAAAGTGGGGACCTGCACCTCGACGTCCTCGGGCAACTTCAGCCGGGCCCGCAGTTCCCCGTAAGCGGCAAGGAGTTCCTCCTCGGTGGGCTCCGCGACGCCGCCCAGATCCCTGGAGATCTTCTCGAGACGCAGTCTCCTCTCGATGTGAGCACGGACCCCGGCGTCCCCGAGGCGCTTGCGCAAGGCTTCGAGCGGCCCCCCCGCGGCGGCCTCCATGCGCTGGGTGTAGTCCGCGAACTCCTTTTCGTCCAGCACCGGGTAACGTCGCTCGGCCTCCCTCAGGAGCAGCAGGTCTCCGACGAAGGGTTCGAACAAGGCCTT
>CAYVRL010000489.1:0-1974 GCA_964454065.1 uncultured Planctomycetales bacterium
CATCCTTGAGATGGAGATCCTGCTGACCCAGGTGGACGCCGGCACAGCCGAGGGCGGCGGCGACCTCGACCCGGTCGTTCACGAGGAGGGGGACCCCGAAGCGCTCACAAACCCGTGCGACCTGGCTTCCCCAGCGGTGGAGTTCCCCGGAATCGAGGTCTTTCTCCCGGATCTGAACTGCATCCACGCCGCCGCGTAGGGCGCTCTCCAGAACGAGGATGGGGTCGCGACCGAGACACAGGCCCCGGGTGAGCAGGAGACAGAGGCGGAAGGAGGGAAGGCTCACCCGGGGCAGGATAGGAACGAGAGCTGGAGAAGGAGCCTGCCTGGCAAGAGTTCTCCGTGCGGGGCACGGGAACGGGGGGCATGGCGAGCCCCGAAACCCTTGCCTAGGAGACCCGCTTGCGATCGCCCACGGGCTTCCGCTGTTCCGACTTCAGGGAGCGCAGGAAGGCCTTGCGATCCCGCGTGCTGAAGAGGTTCACCTTGGAACCGCATTCCACGCAGTAGCAAGTTTGGACGCTTTGGAGAAAGCGGACGTAACGGTCGCAGCGGGGACAGTACTTGGTTTCGGAGTAGAAGTTCCGGTGGTCCATTCGGGATCCTTTACGCGTGGGGAGTATCCAGGGGAGGGGGGATGTGGGCGCAATGTTGCAACAAGCTTGCCGAAATGGGCGGCGCACCCTCGCAATAACGCCGCAAACGCCTGTTCTATAAGGAACATTAGGAAGTTTCTTTCATGCCGAAAAGCGATCTGAAGGCCCCCGAGGGAAGCCGGTAAGTCCAAGAAACCAGACTCTCGGGCGTCTGGAATTCAGGACTCCAGTGCGTGGTCCAATTCTGTTCGCAACCAGCCCTCTCCGGGGGCGAGGCGTAGCTTCCGCAGGGCGGCCAGGTCCCCGCTTCGGCCCAGGGCCCAGATCGCATGTCCTCGGACCAGGGGTTCCGGGTGCTCCGCTGCCGCCCTTCGGAGCTGCCTTCCGCTTCGCCCCAGGTTGCCGAGGGCGACACAAGCGTTGCGCAAGAGGCCCGACCACCCTGCTCTGCGCAAAGGACTGCCCTGAAAGGCTTTGGAGAACTGGTCCCGAGTGGATGCCAACAGGTCCTCCAAGGTCCATTCTCGGAGTGCGGGGAGCATTCCCCAGAGTGCGGACCGGTCCTCGGCACGGGATCCGAAAGGACAGACTTCCAAGCAACGATCGCAGCCGAAGACCCAGTCGCCGAGCAGCGGACGGAGGTCCCGAGGGATCGGTCGGCGGGATTCGATGGTCAGGTAGGAAATGCAGCGCCGGGGATCCAGCTCCCACGGTGCCGGAAAGGCTCCCGTAGGACAAGCTCCTAGGCAACTCGTGCAGCTTCCGCAGCTGGGCGAAGGGAGGGGCGGGGACCAGGTGGGCCAATCGGCGTCCACCAGGAGTTCTCCGAGCAGGGTCCAGGGACCGAGGGAGGGGCTCAGGACCAGAGTGTTCTTGCCCCGGAAACCGATTGCTCCGAGCAAGGCGTGCTCCCGTTCGAGGACCGGAGCGGCGTCGCAAACGGCTCGGAAGCGGGAGACCAGACCCTTGCGGCGGAGCCTTCTTCCCAGGCGCTCCAAGCGCCTTCCCAGGAGGTGGTGATAGTCCTTCCCCAGGGCGTAGCGTGCCACTCTCCCTCCACCCTTAAATCCAGCTCCAGAACGGGGATAGGGAAGAGCGAAGAGGAGAGCGGAGTTCCCCCAGGGTTTCCAGGCCCGGAAGCCCCCCATGCTCTCCCGCCCTCGCTCCAAATAGCCCATTTCCCCGGCTCTCCCGGCGTCCAGCCAATCGTCCAGGCGCTTCAGGCAGGCCTCGTCCAGGTCCTCGGTCCCGACGCAGGCACCGAGTCCCAGCCCCATCTCCAGGGCGATTTCCCCGACCTGGAGGAGGATTTCCGGCTGGGGATTCTCTACGGAAGATCGGGTTACCGGCATTCCTGTTATGCTAGCTTTCCTGCCCC
>CAYVRL010000490.1:0-1959 GCA_964454065.1 uncultured Planctomycetales bacterium
ACGGGGGGGGGCGGCGGCGGCAGGACCGGAGCCAGATCGGGGCTGGAATCGTGGGGCTGGGACATTGCTTCCTTCCTCCTAGCGGGCCTTCTTCTCGAGCTGGATGTTCAGGCCAAGTCCGCGGATCTCGTTCATCAGCACGTCGAAGCTGACCGGAGTCCCCGGCTCGAGGATGTTCTTCCCCTTGACCATGGATTCGTAGATCTTGGTGCGTCCGTCCACGTCGTCGGATTTCACCGTGAGCATCTCCTGGAGGAGATAGGCGGCCCCGTAGGCCTCGAGCGCCCAGACCTCCATTTCACCGAAGCGCTGGCCACCGAAACGGGCCTTGCCGCCCAAGGGTTGCTGGGTGATCAAGCTGTAGGGCCCCGTGGAGCGGGCGTGGACCTTCTCGTCGACGAGGTGGTGCAGCTTCAGGATGTACATGTAGCCGACGCAGACCTCCTGTTCGAAGGACTCACCGGTACGGCCATCGTAGAGTCGGAAGGTGCCGGTCCTGGGCAGGCCGGCCTCCTCCAAGGCGGATTCGATGTCGGATTCCAACGCCCCATCGAAAGCACCGGTGATGGCGCGGAAACCGGCGCGGCGAGCGGCCATACCCAGGTGGGTCTCGAGGATCTGACCGACGTTCATGCGCGAGGGCACCCCCAAGGGGTTGAGGATGATGTCCACCGGGGTGCCATCCTCGAGGAAGGGCATGTCCTCCTCGGGCAGGATGATCGAGACCACACCCTTGTTGCCGTGGCGGCCGGACATCTTGTCCCCCACCGAGAGGTTGCGCTTGGTGGCGATGTGGATCTTGACCATCTCCAGGACTCCATTGGGGAGATCGTCGCCGCGAGAGAGGCGGTTGGTCAGTTTGATCTTCCAGGCCTCCTTGTCCTCGATACGGTCGGTGTGGAAACGGACCATTCGTTCCGCCTTGGCCCGTTTGCTGGCGTTCTCGACCCCGGCGGCGAAAGCCTTGACCTTCTGGACCATCTCCAGCAAGTCGCCGAAGAGGGTGGATTCGGTGACCCGGAGGAGCTTACCGGTGGCCGGATCCTTGACCTTCTCGCCGAGGTATTCCCCCAACTCCTGGATGGCTGCCTGGAGTTCGTCACGCAAGACCTGGTCGTACTCCGCTTCGATGTGGCGGATCCGCTCGTGGGCCTCGCGCCGCTCGGCCGGGGTCATGTTCACCTTGCGGGTGTACTTCTGGGCCCCGATGACGATCCCCCGGACTCCCGGAGGCAGCTTCAGGGAAACGTTCTTCACGTCCTCACCCGCGCGCCCGAAGATGGCGTGCAAGAGGCGCTCCTCCGGGGTCAACTCGGTCTTGGACTTGGGCGCGATCTTGCCGACCAGGATGTCGTCGGGACCGACTCGGGTCCCGATCCGGACCATTCCGCTCTCGTCCAGGTTGCGCAAAGCACGCTCCCCGGCGTTCGGAATGTCGCGCGTGAATTCTTCCTTGCCGAGGGTGGTTTCGCGGATCTCCGCCTCGTATTCCTCGATGTGGATGGAGGTGAAGACGTCGTCGCGGACCAGGCGCTCGGAGACGATGATCGCGTCTTCGTAGTTGTAGCCTTCCCACGAAACGAAAGCGACCAGCATGTTCTTGCCGAGCGCCAGCTCTCCGTGGTGCGTGGCCGCGCCATCGGCGATGAGCTGCCCCTTCTTGACCTTCTCCCCCACTCGCACGAGGGGCTTCTGATTCAGACAGGTCCGCTCGTTGAGCTTCTGGAACTTGCGCAAGCGATAGGGTTCGGGATCGCCCTCGATGCGGATCTCGGTGCCATCGACGTAGGAAACGGTGCCGGCCCGCCGGGCCCGCAAGGTCATTCCCGTATTGTGGGCGACGGCCCGTTCCAGCCCCGTTCCGACCAGAGCGGGTTCGGTCTGGATCAGGGGAACCGCCTGCCGCTGCATGTTGGAACCCATCAAGGCCCGGTTGGCATCGTCGTGCTCCAGGAAGGG
>CAYVRL010000491.1:0-1957 GCA_964454065.1 uncultured Planctomycetales bacterium
GGGGCGGCATACCGGCGGCGGAGAGAGGGCCCTTCGGACCGTGGAAGACCCCTGCGAACCACCAGATCAGAGGAACCGCGAGGGCGAGTCCGAGCAGCGCGACCGGCCAGGGGAAACTCGAGGAAGGCCCGGAACGCTTCGGTCGGCCGATCAGCGAGCTGGCCAGGGAATCCCGCTCCCGGTGCTTCGGCTCGCTCACCGACGCCGGGGAAGGATCATCCCGGGTGACCGTGGAGGAGTCCCCGGACACGCGCCCTCCGGCGTGTGGCTGGGCCGCATTCTGCTTGCGCAGAAGCTCGAGCAGTTCAGCCTTGCGAGGTGCCATCAGGACTCCGGAACCCGGCCATTCTAGGCTCTGCGAGTCGGCTCGGCAAACCCGCGTCGGGAGCCGGAAAGGGATCTTGAGCCCCGGCCCCGCACGCCCAGAATGGAGGGGTGCGACCTCCCGATGATCCACGCACCCGCGCCGCCCGAGAACTGTTCTACGAAGAACTCCTGACTTTGGGGGTGGACCGCCTCCCTCGGTCCCGGGAACGCCCCGTTCCCTCGCTGGAAGAACGCATTCGGCGATGCACCCGCTGTCCCCTCCATCGAAGCCGCACGCGAACGGTGCCGGGAGAGGGTTCCCCGGCCGCCCGCGTGGTCTTCGTCGGCGAAGCGCCCGGGGCCGCCGAGGACCGGAGCGGCCGCCCCTTCGTGGGCCGCGCCGGGCAGTTGCTGGAAGCGATCCTGGAGAAGGGCATGGGCCTCTCCCGCCAGCAGGTCTACATCGCCAACGTCCTCAAGTGTCGGCCCCCCGAGAATCGCGATCCCACTCCCGCGGAAAAAGCGGCCTGTACTCCCTTCCTGGAGGAACAGCTCGCCACCCTCCAGCCCGAGCTGATCATCGCCCTGGGCCGCCACGCCGCCAACCACCTCCTCGGGACCGAGATGAGTCTCGGTCGCCTGCGGGGTCGGCTCCATGCTCGTCCCCAGGGCGGCCCCCCGGTGCTCGTGACCTACCACCCCGCCTACCTGTTGCGCAATCCCGCCGCCAAGCAGGACTGTTGGATGGACATCCAACTCGGGATGGCTCACCTGGGACTGCCCCTCCCTCCCCGTAGGGAATCCCGATGAGTCGAGCCCTGGGGATGCACTGGTTGGGCGACCGGGTCCACTACGCCCTGGTGGAAGTGAGTTCCCACGGAGAGCCCACCCTGCTCGCCGTCGGCGAATGCCCGCCCGCGGATCTCCCCGCCCTCCATCGCAAACTTTCCGGTGAAGGCCCCTTGCTCCCCTGGGGCGTGGCCCATTCCCGGGAAGGCCATCTCGAGACCTTCCTGCCCGAATCCTTCCCGCGCCTACGCCCAGCCAGGGGCGCGTTGCTCCATCCCGCCGATGCCGCCGCCCACTGGGAGTGGTGTCGGGGCCGGATCGAACACGCGGACCTCTACCTGCTCTTGCGTCCCGAGGCCTTGCTCTGGAGCTGTGGCCCCCCCGGCCACGCTCGGGCCGGCCTTCGCCCTCGGCGCGTGCCCCTGCGAGAACTCCTGCCCGAGGCCTTGCGCGCCGGTCCCCGTGAGAAGGGCCAGGTGCTCCTGCGAGTCCTCGCCCAGGGGCCTGGAAGCGATTACCTCGCCGAAGCCTGTCGCGCCGAAGGACTCCGCTTGCACCTCCTGGTAGCCCCCGCGGAGGAAAGCGGTGCCGACCCCTGCGCCGCGGGAGCCGCCCTCGCG
Source organism: uncultured Planctomycetales bacterium (assembly GCA_964454065.1). GTDB lineage: Bacteria > Planctomycetota > UBA1135 > UBA1135 > UBA1135 > CAYVRL01. The sequence goes on from CAYVRL010000491.1 coordinate 1,716, forward strand.
GCCCTGGATCCTGGCCTTCCCGGAACCCATGCGGCGCGAAGACGGCGCACGGCCGACCCTTGGAGTCGCGGCCTGTTCGCCTCGGGAATCCTGTTGGCCCTCACCTCCTTGGTCCCTGGGCGCCCCGCTCCCGGAGCCCCGGAGACCGCGACCGACACCTTTTCCTCCTCGGCCCCGAACCCACCCACTCCCCCCCCCCCCCCCCCCCCCCCCCCCCCCCCCCCCCCCCCCCCCCCCCCCCC
>CAYVRL010000492.1:0-1952 GCA_964454065.1 uncultured Planctomycetales bacterium
CATCGGCGTGGAGGTCGAGGGCTGGATCGCCGACACCGCCACGACGGTCTATCTGGGAGACGAGGCGGACCCCGCCAGGCTCGTGGCCGCGGCCCAGGCGGGTCTCGCCGCCGGTATCGCCGCCGCCGGCCCGGGAGTCCGGGTTCCCGAGATCAGTGCCGCGATCGAACGCGCGATCGAGGGACACGGCGCCCATCCGGTCTACAACCTCACCGGACACGGTCTGGATCGCTGGAAGGTCCACACCGCCCCCCAGATCCCGGCCAGCCCCGATCCCCACGATCGGGCGGTCCTCCACCCCGGAATGATCGTGGCGATCGAGCCCTTCGCCACCGACGGGCGCGGCCACGTGTTGGAGCAGGGCCGCGCGGAAGTGTTCATGTTGATCCGCACCCCGCGCAAGAACAAGGGCTTGGACCCCCGCGCCTGGAAGGTGATCGAGGACATGAACGGGCTGCCCTTCGCCCGCCGCAGCTTCCCCCCTTCCATCCCCCGGGAAGCGGTCGAATCCACCCTGGCCCGACTCCTCCGGACCGGCTGCGCGATCGCCTTCCCCCCCCTCGCCGACCCGGTGCCGGAGGTGAGGATCGCTCAAGCGGAACACACCTTGATCGTCACCGAGAACGGGGTGGAAACGACGACCGCCTGAAGGCGGCTAGAACTTCATCCCCGCTTTGGCCGCTTCGATCCGCCGTTCGCCGAAACGGTCCGCGGCGACCGAGGTGCAAATGCCCTCTTCCTTGGCGATGGCGAAGATCTGCTTCAAGTTGTCGTAGATCCCGTCCATGGTCTTCATGGCCCGGTCCTCGTCGTAACCGCCGTCCATCATTTCGTCGTAGACGTTGATCAGACCACCCGCGTTCACCACGTAGTCGGGAGCGTAGAGGATGCCCCGCTCGCGCAGCACCAGGCCGTGGCGCGACTCCAGCAGCTGGTTGTTGGCGCAACCGCAGACGATGCGCGCCTTGAGGCCGGGGATGGTCTCGTCGTTCAGGGAACCACCCAGAGCGCAAGGAGAATAGATGTCGCAGGGAACGGAACGAATCTCCTGGGGATGGACGACTTCGCCCCCCGTGGCCGCGGCGACCCGCTCCGCGGCCTCGGCGCGGATGTCGGCGACCAGGATCTTCCCCCCCTGTTCGGCCACGAGTTCCGCGAAGGTGGACCCCACGGAGCCGGCCCCCTCGATCGCGATGACCTTTCCCTTCAGGTCGCCGCTGCCGTAGACCTCCTCCAGCGAGGCCTTGAGGCCCAGGAAAACGCCCCAGGCGGTCTTGGGCGAGGGGTTCCCGGACTTCCCGGCGAGTCCCACCACGTGCTCGGTCTTGCGGTTGACCACCGCCATGTCCTCGACCTTGCTGTTCACGTCCTCGGCGGTGATGTAGGTACCGCCGAAGCTCTCCACGAACTCGCCCATGGCCTCGAACAGCGCTTCGCTCTTCTGGGCGGGGTCGAGAACGATCACCGACTTGCCGCCGCCGAGGTGCAGACCCGCGCAAGCGGCCTTGTAAGTCATTCCGCGGGAAAGACGGAGGACATCGGTCAGGGCTTCGTCCTCGCTTTGATAGGGCCAGATCCGCATACCACCCAAGGCCGGACCGAGAACGGTGTTGTGAACGGAGATGAAAGCATGGAGGCCGCTCGCGGTGTCGATCGCGCGCCGGACTTTCTCGTAACCTTCGGTGGGGATGTCCGTGATCTGAAGCATGTGGAATTCCTTAAGCTCGGTGGGAATCGCGTGGCAGGTTATTATCGCCCCGCGACGGCCCCGCGACAAACCCGCGTTCGCCGCCGGCGGCGCCCGTTACCAGGAATGTTGCCCTCCACGGATCCGGTCTTCCTCTGCTGTTGGAGTACGGGCTCCGATTCCATCAGGGATCCGGTCTTCCTGATCGAGGCCTGCGCCTATCCCCTACCCGAAGGACCGACCCCCCTCATCCCCGAGACCTGGT
>CAYVRL010000493.1:0-1942 GCA_964454065.1 uncultured Planctomycetales bacterium
ACTAGGGTGATGGGGACCGTTCCTTCCATGGCAGATCCTCCGCTCCCTTCCACTTCCCAGTCCGACAGCACGGTTTCCGCGGTAACGGTGCCCTTTCTCCGTCTGCTCGCATCCTTACCACGGTTCGGAGACCTCGCCTCCGACGAAGAACTTCGGATCCGTCTCTCGCGCGCCTTGGGAAAGGCCTTCGCCGCGGATCAGGTCTACTTCGGACCCACCGAATCCGCCCCCCAACGGGTACCCGAGGGTGCCAGTACGCTGCGCCTCGACCTGGAGGTCGAGGACTGGGCGCCCCACTGCGCGGTCCTCGCCCGGCGGCGCGGCAATCCCCCCTTCCACCCGGACGAGGCGGCGCGCTTCTCCGCCCTCGGCCCACTGCTCGAGGATCTCCTCGCGCGTCGCCGCCCCGGCGCGGCGGAATCCTCCCTCCCCCGACTGCTCGAGGAACTGAGTACCGCGATCGGCCCGGTGACCGGCACGGATTTCTTCGCCGCCTTGGTCGAGCACCTCGCCAAGGCTCTCGGGGTCCGCCACGCCTTCGTCACCCACTGGCCCTCCGAGCAGGAGGATTCGGTCCGGACCGTGGCCTTCTGGAAAGCCGGGGCGCTGGCCGAGAACCGGGATTTCCCCCTCTCCGACACCCCCTGCGGCAGGGTCATCGCCGACGGCTCCTACTGCTGCTCGGAGGGGCTGATCCAGACCTTCCCCCACGCCATCGATTTGCCTCCACTCCATGCCGAGAGTTTCGCCGGTGTGGCCATGTGCGATACCGCAGGGGAAGTCCTCGGTCACCTCGCCGTCATCCACGATCGGCCGCTCCCGGACCCGGACCGCGTCCTGGCGGTGCTCCGCCTCTTCGCCTCCCGAGCCGCCGCCGAACTCTTGCGCGAACGCCTGGAGGCGGTCATCCGCCAGCGGGAATTCGATCTCCAAACCGTGGTCGAGTCCATCCCCGACGGTCTGATGCTCTACGACGGCGAGGATCGGATGGTCCTGATGAACGGAGTCGCCAAGGCGGCCCTCGGGATCACCGACGACGACTGGAAAGGACTCACCAATGAGGAGATCGCAGCCCGCTATCCCCGCTCGCGAGCGAGCATGGAGGCCTGCCAGCAGACCACCCCGTTGGCCTGGGAGTGCGACGGCGTCTATCGCTTCGAGGAAGTCATCGACATTCCCGGCCTCGGAGAACGTCGTTTCGACGTCATCAAGGTGCCGGTCTTCGACGACCAGGGCCGCCGCCAGGCCCTCGTCACCCACGCGCGGGACATCACCGAGCAACGACAACGCGAGATCGAGGCCCGCGGACTCGCCAACCGCCTCCACAAGCTCCGCAAGATGGAGGCTCTGAGCCAGCTCGCGGGTGGTATCGCCCACGACTTCGACAATCTGCTCACCGCGATCCTCGGCAACGTGGAACTCTACCTTCCCAAGGCCGAACGACGAGGGGATCGGGACCTGCTCCGAGCGCTCGGCAACATCCGTGCCTCCGCGGAACGCGCCGTGGGTCTGACCCATCAGCTTCTCGCTTTCAGTCGTCGCAAGCTGCAAGAACTCTCCACGGTGGAAGCGGTGGAAGCGGTGCGCAAGACCCTCGACCTCCTCGGCCCCAGTCTCGGCAAGGGGATCCGGATCCACCGCGATTTCGACCTTCCCCCGCTGCGCCTCGTGGCCGGTCCTTCCGAGCTGGACCAGATCGTGATGAATCTGGTCCTCAACGCCCGCGACGCGATGCCGGAAGGGGGCGATCTGCGCGTCACCCTGCGGCGTCAGCAGCTGGAGGGAACGCCCCCCGACGCCACCCCCAACGTGAGTGCGGGTGAGTTCCTGCTCCTCGAAGTCGCCGACCAAGGTCAAGGCATTCCCCCGGGATTGCTCGCCAAGGTGCTCGAGCCCTTCTTCACCACCAAAGCCGTCGGCAAGGGAACGGGGCTCGGCCTCT
>CAYVRL010000494.1:0-1938 GCA_964454065.1 uncultured Planctomycetales bacterium
CGATGCGATCCTCGGGAAGGGAATGAAGGCGGCGCGCGCGCGCGACCATGCGCCGCAAAGTGAGGAAGACCATTCCCACGATGAGCAGGAAACCCACCAGACCGGTGGAGACCAAAGCGAAGAGGAACGCGTTGTGAGCGTTGTTCCAAGGAACACCGTCCAGCAGGAAGCGTCCGGTATCACTCAGCATCAGATAACCGCAACCCAGAACGGGATGGACGGGGAAGCCGTGGGTGAGCAAGGCGGACCAGAGGTAGGTCCGCCCCGTGGCGGAGCGAACGGTTGCCAGGGATTCTCCCCGGGAGAACCAGAGATAGAGCGGATCGCTCCAACTGATGGCCAGAACGAGCAAGGCGAAACAGCCGGCGAGGAGGAAGAAGCGGCGCGCGGCGTTCCGTCGGGTGGCCGTGAAACCGAGGAACAGGAGAGATGCGGCGAAGCCCAGGGTAGAGGTCCGGGACTGGACCATGACGAGGAGGACCAGCGCTCCGAGGAGGAAGGCGAGTCCCTCGACACGGTCCCATCGTCTCCGCCGTACTCCGGCCATTCTCAAAAACGTGATGCCCGCCACCCCCATGATCCCGGCCATGTAACCGAGGGTATTCGGGTCGATCATCCGCCCACCCAGTCGAGCGAGGCTGATCTCCGAAGCGTACTCGAAGGCCATCGCCGACTTCGTGAGCGAATACCAAGCCACGCACAGGACCAGAGGCAGGATCGCGTAGACCACGTGGCGCAACAGGACCATGGGGCCTTCCCGCAAACCGATCAGATGATGAAGTACCAGCCCACCGAGGAGCATGGCGGCGAATTCTCCCAACCGAACCAAGGAGAGGGATGGATTCGCGGAGTTCACCGTCCCGAGGGCGGCCCACAGGACGAAACCGATGGCGATCAGAATGCCCGGACGGGCGAGGCTGCCCAAGAAGCGCCGGTCCCTGAGGCCCAGGACGAGGAACATCGCCGCCCCCAGGGCTCGGGTACCCATCTTGAAGGTGGACCCGCTGGAGGCGAAGTCGGAAAGATCCTCCATGCCCGTCTGCTGAGGATCGAGGGTGATGAAGGGCAAGAAGGAGATGATCAGGGCGAGGCTGACCCATTTCCGGCTCCCCAGGAGCAAGAAAGCGAGGACGGCACAGATCAGGAGAACGAAGGTACTAGACATTCGCACTCTCCAAGGAAACCCCGGCCAGCGAGAAGAGCTCCCTACGCGTCATCCAAAGCCATTCCGTCTGGACGAAGTCCGGACGCCCGTGGAGGTATACGTTCTCATCGCGGGACAGGAGGTCGAGCAGATAGGAGCGCAGCAAAAGGGGCGCTTGCCGCCGCCAGGGAAGGCCCGCGACCGCCGCTTCGATTCCCTGGAGAATCGCCTTCGCTTCCCTCCGGCGCATCAAGATTCCGCTCTGCACGATCCAATGGAAGAGATCCGATCCCGCCGGAGCCGACTCCTGGAAATACTCCCAATCGAATGCGCGCAGTCGGCCTCCATCGAGTAAACAGTTCCACGGAGTGAAATCGCCGTGGCTGGGGGCGAAGGGCAAAGCCCGCCCACCGCTTTCCCGAAGTACTCTCTCCCACATGTCCCGAAGAACGGAATAGCGCGGAGATCCTTCGACGGCCAGCCGATCCATTCGCTCCTGGATTGCGTGGCACCAACGGGATTCGGACAAGGGAAGCTCTTCGGAAGCCGCGCCTCCGAGTTGCGCGAGGAAGCTCCTGCATGATGAGGAAAGGGCCCCGTCGGGCCGCGCTCCCGACAACGCCTCGACGCGGATCCACTGAACCGGACCCTCCTCCCGGGAATCCAGGAGGCGGGGACCGAGATCGGCGAGGTCCGGATGGGCAGCCAACCAGCGCAAGGCGGAAGCTTCCGCGCGAACCAGTTCCGCGGGCAAGCCCGCGGCTCCGGCCTTCAAGAAAGACCTGGGGGACCCA
>CAYVRL010000495.1:0-1937 GCA_964454065.1 uncultured Planctomycetales bacterium
GAGCTCACCGATGACATCGGCGACGGGAACCCGCACGCCGTCGAAGTCCACCCGGCGGAGAAGAAGGAGACTTCCCAGTTCGCTTACGCCTCCGATCCCTCGAGGCACGGCAAGATCGCCGAGCGGAAGCACGTGGACGACTTGGACTTCGAGATGATCCGCTTCGAGAACGGCGTCACGATCAACCTCAAACCCACTGATTTCAAGAAGAAGCAGATCTTGATCTCCGCGTCCCTCGGGGAAGGGCAGCTTTCCCTCGGGGCCCAGGGCGCGCCCCTCTTCTACTTCGCCGGGGACGTACTCAACCAGGGCGGCCTGGGCAAACACAGCGAGGACGATCTGCGAAGGCTGACCGCGGGCAAGACGGTGGGGGTGAATCTCGGTACCGGCGAGGATCGATTCTCGCTCTCCGGAAGCACCACCCGCGAGGACCTGCTCATGGAATGCGAACTGATGTGCGCTTACCTCCAGGATCCAGGTTGGCGGGAGGACGGTCTGGTGCAATCCAAGCGCCAGCTTCCGCTGCTCTTCCAGGCCCTCCCCCACCAGGTCCAAGGCCCCTTGATCCAGGATTTCATCCCCGCAGTCTATTCCAACGACCCCCGCTTCGGAATTCCCCCGCAGGAGGACCTGGAAGCAGTCACGGTGAAGGAACTCGAGGAGTGGATGGACCCCTTCCTGGAGGACGCGCCCCTCGAAATCACGATCGTCGGAGATTTCGACCTGGAGGACACGGTCGCCGCATGCTCGCGGACCTTCGGAATGCTGCCCAAGCGGCGCCCACTTCGGGACTACGCCGAGAATCGGGTGGTGCCCACACCCAAATCCGGCATCGATCAAACCCACGAAATCGTCACCCAAGTTCCGAAGTCCCTGATCTTCATCCTCTATCCCACCGACGACGGCATGGTCGCCCCGCGGCGCCGCACCCTGGCCTTCCTCGGTCGGGTCCTGAACGATCGCTTGCGCCTCGAAGTGCGGGAGAAGCTGGGCGCGGCCTATTCGCCTGGAGCCATCTCACAGACCAGTGAGGTGTACCCGCACGACGGTTTGCTGGGGATCCAGGCGATGTCGGATCCGGACAAGGTCCAGACCTTGGTGGACGCCTGCCTGAACACCGCTGACACCCTTGCTTCCAAAGGGATCGATCAGGAGGAATTGGATCGCTTGCGGGAACCACTCCTGAACCAACTCCGTGACGCCATGCGGACCAACGGCTACTGGCTGCAAGTGCTGTCGGATGCCCATCGCCGCCCAGCCAGTCTGGACGAAGCCCGCACCACGCAGTCCTTCTACGAATCGCTGACCCCGCAACGAGTCTCGGAATACGCGGCCAAGTACTTGCACCGGGATCGCGCTTCGGTCTTGGTGGTGAATCCCGCCGGCGAAGTGGAGGGCGAAGAATAAGTGGCGCGCCCGGACGAGCGCCGCCGCGCCCGGGTAAGCGAAGCGTTGCGCGCCGCCGGGGGAGTCCATCCCGCGGCGGTGGACGAGGTCGCCGCCAAGACCGGAGTGGCGGCGGCCGCGGTGCAAGGAGTGGGCAGTTTCTTTCATTTGCTCGCCGATCCCGAAACCCGGGTCCGCATCTGTCAGGGACCGGCCTGCCGCATGCGGGGTTCCGCGGCTCTGCTCGATAGCGCACGGAAAGGAGGTCTGCGCGCGGCGGGTTGCTCCTGTCTGGCGGCCTGCGATCGCGCTCCTGCGCTGCTCCGCGACCGCACGGTTCTGCCCGAAATCACCAACGCGGATCTGGAGGCGACACCGTGACAACCCCAAAACTGTATCGTATAGAGACCTGATGGGGTGATGGGGTGATGGGGTGATGTCGGTTCAATCTGGACCACTCGGGAGATCAACTACCTTTCCGGTAACTTTGGCTTAGAAGAGTCGGATACCTATATTGAAAAATCCGAGTCGCGTGTGAATTAGAAAGTGAC
>CAYVRL010000496.1:0-1933 GCA_964454065.1 uncultured Planctomycetales bacterium
ACACCGTCCTCTCGCCTGGGCCGACGTGGTCCTTCCCCTGGCCGCCGGAGCCAGCCTGAGCCAGCCCCGGGTCGTCGCGGCGATGCTCCACGCCCTCCACCTCGAGGGTCGGGAACGGGTGTTGGAGATCGGCAGCGGCTCCGGTTACACCACCGCCCTGCTCTGCGAACTCGCGGCGATGGTGTATGGAATCGAAATCGAACCCCGCCTTGCGGTTCAGGCCGATGCCCGACTGCGCCGGATCGGTTATGCCAACTTCGAGTTGGTCTGCGGGGACGGACGAATCGGCCATCCGGAAAGAGCCCCCTTCGACGCGATCCTCCTCCACGCCGCTGCTTCCTCTCCCCCACCGGAACTCGTCGTTCAGCTCGCCCCCGGCGGGCATCTGGTCGGCCCCTTCGGTGATGAGGAACACCAGACCCTACGCGTGTATCGTTCCCTGGAGGAGGGGGCCGTCCTCGTCCAGGATCTGGGCCCGGTCCGCTTTTTCCCGCTGCGCTGAGCCTTCGCGGCTCGTAGGGTCGAAGCTCCCCCCTCCTCCTGCTGCCACCCTCATGCTCGCCCGACGCCCTTCCGCCCTCCTCCTTCCCCTCCCCCTCCTTCTCCTGTTCCCCGCCGCTTCGCGGTTTCCCCTGCCTGCTGGAGCCGAAGCCCCCGACGCCACCCCGGAATCGACGGCGGCCGACTACCAGGTGGACAACGTCCATTCCTGGGTGCTGTTTCGGATTCGGCACCTCGGGGTGGGCGCCGCCTGGGGACAGTTCCGGAAGATCAGCGGCAGTTTCCACTTCGACTCCGAGGCGCCGAAGAAGTCCGCGGTGGACCTGGTGGTCGGGGCCGCGAGCGTCACCACCGGGGATGCCAAGCGGGACCAACACCTGCGCAGTCAGGACTTCCTCTCGGTGAAGGAATTCCCCGACATTCGCTTCCACGGGAGCGGGCTCCTCCCCCAGGCGGACGGCAGCTTCCTGCTCGACGGCGAACTGGAACTCCACGGAGTCAAGAAAGCCGTTCGGGCCAAGGTGGAGAAGATCGGCGAGGGCCCCGATCCCTGGGGGCATTTCCGCGCCGGTTTCGAAGCCCGGTTCACCATCCACCGCTCCGAATTCGGCATCGACTACTTGCCGGAGGCCCTCGGCGAGGAGGTCCGCATGATCGTCGCGGTGGAAGGCGTACGCGACTGATCCGCCGATGCCCCCTGGTGTCCTCTGGCCGGGAGTCCTGCTTCCAGCCGCTCTTTGCGCGATCGCCTACGGGCTCTTCGGCTCGTCGCCGCTCCGCCCCCTCGCGCGCCGACCGGGACTCGGCGGCCTCGCCTTGCTCGCCGCCTTCCTCGGCGCCTGGGGGGCCTCCTTCCACTGGCCGCCGCTCCCCCCCCGCCAGGCCGCCGACTGGATCTTCTGGGCCTGGCCCTCGGTCCTACTACTCGCGGCCCTGCTCCCGCGTCGGGGTGGCGCCGCCCTCGCCGCTTTCCTCGGCCTCGCGGCGACGCAAGCCCTCGCCTATGCTCACCTGATCGCGCGCGGGGACGCTCGGCCCCTCTGGTTCGCCGAGATCGGCGGCCTCGCCCTGATCACCGCTCTCGCCAGCCGCGCCCTGGAGCCCCTCGCCACCCGCCGTGGCAGCCGTTTCCTCCTCTCCGCGCTGACTCTCTACGCGGGGGCGGCGGCCGCCTTGCTGGCCTGGGAGGGAAGTGCCCGCTTGGGGCAAGGCGCCGGGATCGCGGCCTCCGGACTGGGTGTCCTGAGCCTCGCCGCCTGGTGGCGACCCAGCCCCGAGGGCGCACGTGGGGTGGTGGCGCCGCTGCTGGTCTCCCTCGCCCTCGCCGCTTCCCAGACCTACCACTATGGGGACGGCGCCTCCTTACCGCTCCTCCTGCTGCTGCTCCCCCCGCCCTTCCTGATCGCCGCCCTCGGCAGGAAGTTGCGAGGAT
>CAYVRL010000497.1:0-1921 GCA_964454065.1 uncultured Planctomycetales bacterium
GCTCGATCCCGGGAATCCGGTCACCACCGCGGTCAGCCTCCGCGTGGCGCTGGAGCGTGGCGATCTGGACCCCGGACGAGTGGGCCAGTCCGTCCAGCGATTGGAGCGTCTCCTTCAGGACGCGAGGGAAACGACTCCCGCCGCTCCGCGTCCACTGGTTCTCGGCGCGGGGACCAAGCGACTCTTGCGTCCCCTGCACGGGGGGTCGCCTGGGCGCAACCATCCCCCTCCCCAGATCGCACTGGCTCTCGCCTCCACTCCCGACGCGGAACGCTTCTTGGAAGAATGGGAAGTCCCCCTGCTGCGCCCCGATTCCCCGCTTCCCGAGCGTCTTCCCGGTAGCGTGTTGATCCTCTGTGGGGCGCGTGAGGGGCACGGGTTACCGCAACTTCCCGGACCCTGGTTGGACGCGCTGGTCCACGACCATCCCGTGCTGTACCTCGCTGGCGCCCCGGAAGCCAGCGACCTCGCTCCCGCAACCGTGAAAGGTTTCTCGCTGCCGGGGATCTCTCCCGCGCTGCTCGCGCTGCTCTTCGCTTCGGGCGAGGACTGAAACCGCGCCATGGCCGGGCTCGGCGCGCTCGACTGGATCGCCATCGGCGCTTATTTGGCCCTGGCGCTCTTCGTGGGATTGCGGTTCACCCGCCGGGCTTCGACGGACACCCGCAGTTACTACCTGGCGGGCCGGAGCTTGAGTTGGTGGATGGCCGGGACCTCCCTGGTGGCCACCAGTTTCGCCGCCGACACGCCACTGGTCGTGACCGGTTGGGTGCGCAGCGCCGGAATCTCCCGCAACTGGTTGTGGTGGGGCATGGCCGTGGGCGGGACCTTGAGCTTCACCGTGCTGGCGGCCTACTGGCGGCGCGCCGAGATCACCACCGATGCCGAGTTCATCGAGTTGCGCTACGCCGGGCGGCCGGCTCGGCTGCTGCGCGGTTTCTATGGGGGCTACCACGCGCTGGTCACCAACACCATCGTGCTGACCTGGGTACTGGTGGCGATGCGCAAGATGGTGGGAGTGGTGCTGGATCTGCCCGCGGGAGGCACCACCGACGCGGCGGTGGTTTTCGGGGCCCTGGCGGTGGCGCTCTTCTATTCCTTCCTGTCGGGCCTCTGGGGGGTCGTGATGACCGATTTCTTCCAATTCCTGCTGGCGATGGGCGGGGCCTTGGCCCTTGCCTGGGCCTCGGTGATGGAACTGGGGGGCCTGGATGGGGCACGGGCGGCCTTCGCGCGGCTGCCGGAACACACGACCGCGCTGCTTCCCGCGCCCGGAACCGGCTCGTGGACGCAGGCTTCCTTCTGGGCCCAGGGATTCGGCGCTTTCCTGATCTTCGTCGCCGTGCAGGGTTGGTTGAACAAGAATGCCGACGGCGGCGGCGCCGGAGTGCAACGCTACTCCGCTTGTCGTGACGAAGGGCACGCGCGGGGTGCCGCGTTGTGGTTCCACCTCGCGCATTACTGCCTGCGGCCGTGGCCATGGATCCTGGTGGCGCTGGCTTCGTTGCTGATCTTCCCGACCATGGAGGTGCGCTCGCCGGGGATCGCGGGCCGGGTCGTGCGAATCGAGACCGATCCCGGACCCGCTGCTTCCCTGGACCCCGGCAGGGTCGTCCTACGGGACGATGCGGGGGCGGAACACGCGGTGGCCCTCCCCTCGACCGGACAGCGAGGTTGGCGCTTGCATCCGCGGGTGGTGGAGGGAGACGAGGTCACGTCGGATTCGATCCTGGCTTCCACGGACGAGGAGTCGGCTTACGTCGCGATGTTCGTGAAACTCCTTCCCACCGGACTCTTGGGTTTGATGATCGCGAGTTTCTTGGCCGCGTGCATGAGTACCCTGGACACGCACTTCAACCTCGCCTCCGCCTATCTGGCTAACTATCTGTATCGACTTTTCCTGCTCCGTGGGGCGGGGTCC
>CAYVRL010000498.1:0-1913 GCA_964454065.1 uncultured Planctomycetales bacterium
ACCCAGCTCGGACCCTGCCGCGCCTTGGCGGAAGCGATTCGCCGCTGCCCTGAGGGAAGGCCGTCCAGGAGTCCTCCTCGGCCAGTTGGCGGACACCTCCGAACTCGACGAGATCACCCGAGGGAAGCTCCTGAGCCTCTTCCTCCCTCGAGTCGAGACCTTGCTCTCCGGTTTGGAGGAGGAGCATGCCCAGGCCCTCGCCCGAAGGGATGAGGATCGGGCCGCCGGGATCCAGCGGGAGTTCTCCCAAGCGGTTTCCGGGGCCCCGCAGGCGGAGGCTTCCGGCTGGCGGGAACGTTCCGAGGCCCTCGCCCGGGCCCTCGCCGACTTCCGCCGCCAGCGGCGGGAGGAGGTCTTCCGCGAGGCCCGTCGTCGTCTGTTGGGTTTCCTGCGCGGTCGGATGGATCCGGCTCTCGGGCGCCTGGATTTCGCCAGCGCAGCCCAGACCTTGGATCGCGCAGCCGGGGAATGTCCCCACTCCGCCCTGCGTGCCGCGGCGGCCGCGGGGGTTCCCCTCCCCCGGGCCGCGGAGCGGGGAATGCGAGCCCTACGCCAGCGGTTGGAGTCCGGAGCCGAGATCCCCTTCACCGAACCCCTGACCCACAAGCGAGCCCTGCTCCGAGGATGGGAGGCGGAGGGACCGGTGGTGGAAGTCCAGATCCGCGGGGAACGCCAGCAGCGTTCGGATTCCTGGGAGGCCTATCGCACGGTCGAGGTGTTGCCCACCTTCCTGGAGCAGTGCATGGGAAGCACGGTTCCTCCGGAAGACCGCCAGGCCATCCTGGCCTTGGAAGCGCTGCGGTCGGTGGCCGCGACCCTGCGCTCCTGGGGAGAGCGGGATCCCGATCCGGCGGCCGCGGAAGCCCTCGCCTCCGAGATCCGAGCCTGGCGCGACGCGATCGGCGAGGAGGACCTGCTTCCCGCCCTGGCCCCGGAGCGCGCGGCCCTGGCGCTCGCCGAGGATGCGGCCCGGGCGCTGGCCGCGGACTCTCCCTATCTCGCCTGGGAGCGACTCGGGCAACTCCAGGAGCACTACTCCCTGCTCGCCGCGCTCTGTTCCGACGGGAGCAGCGATTGGGGGCTGCGGCCATGAGTGCGCGGCTGGTGGTCATGGCTTCGGGAGGGGGAAGGTCTCTCGAGAACCTCCAACGGGAGATCCTCGCCGGCCGCTTGGATGCCGAGATCGTGCGCGTGGTGGTGTCCCGCCGCCGCCTGGGCGCGGTGGCCCGGGCGGAAGGGCTGGGGCTTCCCTGGACCGAGATCGGAAAGGAGAGCCATCCCCGGAGGGAGGACCGCGATCGGGCGCTGGTGGAGCTGTGGGAGGCCCACGGAGCCGACTGGGTGGTTCTCGCCGGCTGGTTGCTCCTGGCTCCGGTGCCTCCCGCCTGGGAAGGTCGGATCCTGAACATCCATCCCGCTCTCCTCCCGGCTTTCGGCGGACCCGGTTACTACGGATCACGGGTCCACCGCGCGGTGTTGGCCGCGGCGCCGTTGCTCAGTGGTTGCACGGTGCACTTCGCCAGCGAAGCCTATGACCAGGGCCCGACGATCCTCGCCGAAGCCGTCCCGGTCCTCCCGGGGGACGATGCCGACCGCCTCGCGGAACGGGTCTTCGCGGCCGAGAAACGGGTTCTCCCCGAAGCCTTGCGCTTGCTGATCGCGGGCCGCGCCCGATTCCAGGATGGCACGGTCCGCTGGGCCTGAATCAGTGTTCCAGCAGGCTGTGGACGGTCATGTCCAACTCGAAGGGCAGCCGGAAGGCCCAATCGGCGCTTTCGGGGCCGGCGAGGGTTCCTTTCCCTCGCTCTCCCAGCCACCAGCGGAGTTGGATGCCGTTCCGCGGCACGGGCACCGCGGAACGGGAGAAGAGGAGTCGACCCAGGGGTTTCCGCCGAGGGGCCGGGGGGCGTGAC
>CAYVRL010000499.1:0-1911 GCA_964454065.1 uncultured Planctomycetales bacterium
GGTTCAGACGGTTGTTATTCCGGTCTATGAATCGAGCGTGGTCGAGTACCTGGAGGAAGACTTGCTCATGGTCGGGGGGAACGTCCGGCTTCAAGAAGTCGGGGCCGTACGCGGCACTCTTCAGGCCCGGAACGCCGTTGCCGATCCGTGCCAGTGCCCCTTGCATGCGCGGGCCGGCCAAGGCACGGACGAAGGCGTAGGCGAGGTGGGGATGGCGCGAGGTGCGCGGGACCACGTAGAAGCGCATGGCCACCGAAGTGGCGGCTTGGTGCCCGCGGGGTAGAGGAAGGACATCCCAGTGGAAATCGCGGATCTCGCGGAAGCGGTAGGTTTCCCAGTATCCGACCGGGCCATGGAAGGCGCAGCGCCCGGCCTGGAAGAGGCCCTCCGAGAGCTGGTTGGCGAAGGTGGCCTCATTGCTGGCGACGTGTTCCTCGTGGATCAATCGGTGGAGGAAGGTCACCGCCTCGACCGCGGCGGGCTCGTCCAGCGCGCAGTCGCCGTGCTCGTTCAGGAAGCGTCCCCCGCTCTGCCAGATCCACGGAGCCAGGGCCTGCCACCACTGGGTGAGGGAAATACCGTATTGATCGATGCGTCCGTCCCCGTCGCGGTCGTGGGTGACCCGGCGACAGATCCGCTCCAGATCTCCCCAGGTCCAGTCGGGAGGTGGAGGATCGACCCCCTCGCGAGCCAAGAGGTCGAGGTTCACGTACATCACGTAAGGAGTGAAGGTACTCGGTAGGCCATAGAGGTGACCGTCGGGGCCGCGCAGGGCGTCCAGCACCGCTTCGAAATAGGCGTCCGGACGCCAATCCGGATCGTGGTCGAAATCGGGTTGTAGGTCGAGAAGCGCTCCATCCCGCAAATAAGCGGCGAACTCGGTGACATCGATCCAGGTGACATCGATCGGCAGCCCGCCGGCAAGACTCATCTTGACCTTGTCACCACCCCCGGCCGCTCCCGCCGAATTCAGGATCCGGACCTCCACCCCGGGATGGGCGGCTTCGAAGTCGCGGGCGGTGGCTTGTAGAGCATCCCAGCCCGCGAACCAGCGCTCGTGTACCAGGACTCGGAGCTCCACCGGATGCGACTGCGGAGCCGCGGAGAACCAGACGGGCAAGGAGCAGAGCAGGACGGCGATCACGGAAGCCGGTTTCCGCTGCGGGGATCGAAACGGAACAGTGCTTCAGGGGCGACCCCGATGGCGAGAGTGCTACCCGGGTGGAGTCCGACGGCGGTTTCCGGAGGGAGGGTCACGACGATCTCTTGTCGATCGACGAAAGCGTGGATCCGGGTCTCCTTCCCCAACTCTTCGACGAAGTCCAGGCGCGCTTCGAGCGGCCCACCCAAGTGGGCGTCGTGGGGACGGAAGCCGACCACGCAATCCGGCTCGGGGAGCAAGGCGCGCGCCGCCGGGCCTTCGAGCAGGTTCATCGGGGGCGAGCCGAGGAAGGAAGCCACGAAACGATTGGCGGGTTGGTGGTAGAGCGCCAGGGGAGGGCCGATCTGTTGGAGCTCGCCGTCGCGAAGGAGCGCGATCCGGGTCCCCAGAGTCATCGCCTCGACCTGGTCGTGGGTCACGTAGATCATCGTGATCCCGGTGGCGCGGTGGAGACGTTGGAGTTCGGCGCGCATCTCGCCCCGCAGGCGGGCGTCCACGTTGGAAAGCGGTTCGTCGAGCAGGAAGAGCCGGGGTCGCCGCACCAAGGCACGCGCCAGAGCCACCCGTTGTTGCTGCCCTCCACTCAATTGTCGGGGCTTGCGCGGCAATAACTCTCCGATGCCCAGGGTGGCGGCCGCCTCCGCCACTCGCTTGCGGATCTCGTTGCGGGGTCGCCGAGCCATTTTCAGAGGGAAACCGATATTGCGTTCCACCGTGAGGTGGGGATAGAGAGCGTAGCTCTGAAAGAC
>CAYVRL010000500.1:0-1895 GCA_964454065.1 uncultured Planctomycetales bacterium
GGGGATCCTGAAGACCTCCCTCCGAGAAGTTGCGGCGCAACATCCCGGTCATCCGCAGGCGGAGAGCATGTCCCACGAGGAGGGCCTTTCCTTCGCGATCCCAGTGGATCGGGTCCTGAAGCGTTTCTCCGCGCACCTCACCCAGTTGCCCGCGCGGCGGCACTGGCTCGGCGTCATGGTCCAGGAGGGTTTGATTCCTTCCGACCTGCGTGCGCTGGGTGGGGGAGGGTCCTGTTGCCTGACGGTTCTTCAGGTCTATCCCGATTCCCCGGCGTACCAGGCGGGGCTTCGTCCTGGAGACGTACTCTTGGCTCTGGGAGGGGTCCAACTGGAGACCCTGGCTTCCCTTCGGGCCGCGCTCGCGGAGCCCACGGAACGGGTCCGTCTTCGTTATCTTCGGGCGCGAAAACCTTGTTCCGTCCAACTCGAACTGGGTTGGGCTCCGCCCCAGGACCAAGAGGAACGGGGTCAGCCTCCCGAAGGGGAGCGCGGTGACGGGGGCGGGGACGGGGACTGATCCTCCACGCCTTCCGCGGGCGTCGTAGAGGAGTTCTCCTTCCCGGAAGAGACCAGTTGGTAGTCGCTGACGATGTCCAGGGCCTTGGAGACCTCCTCCGCCGTGGAGTCCAGGTCGGTCAGGCGTAGGAACTGCTTCATGTCCGCGTTGGCCGCCGCCAGGTCTCCCATCCAGGAATGACAGAGTCCCCGGTTGTAGTATTCGCGGTCCAAATTGGGGTCCAGTTTCAGGATCTCGGTCAATTCCGCGATCGCTTCCGGATATCGTTTCTCCTTCTTGTAGAGGGTTGCGGCAAGCCCACGGGTATCGATTTCCATTTTCAGGTCGTCGCGAAGCGAACGGCGTAACTGATCCTCTTCGGGGATGCTCAGGGCCAGGTTGGCGAGCCGCTCGTTCTTCCAGCGCCGGGAGGCCAAGAGCTGGTCGATGAGGACGGAGAGCGTGTCCAGGGCCTTTTGATCCTCTCCGAGGAGGCTGTAGCAATTCGCAGCGAGGCGCAATGCATAGATGTACTTGGGGTTGCCCTGCAGGGCCTCCTCCAGGAGGCGCTGGGCGGTGAGGAGGTGCTCGTGGGCGGCCTTCCTCTGTTTCTCCGCCCGATCGCGCAGTTCCTGCGCCGCGTTCGCTTCGTCCGGACCCAGTTCCCCGGCTCGGCTCTCCAGCGAGTTCGCGGTGTCGAGGAGGAGTTCCGAGTACCGTTCGTGGAACTCTCCGAGAGAGTAGGCGGTGCGAAAACTTGGATCCTCGTCGTATGCCTTTTCCAGGTACTGCTTGGACTGGGCCACGTGGACCACGTCACGCCATTTCAGCAGAGTCCGCCCGAGGATCAGATTGAGGGTCGGGTGGTCTGGATCGATCTGCAAACCGAGCAGGGCTTGTTGTTCGGCGCGAGCCAGATCGCTGGCCTCGTAGTAACGCGTGGCGCGATCCTGGTACTCCTGGAGCGTCTGCAGGTCTTCGTCGGCGGACGAGCAGGCGGCGGTGAGGCCGAGCAGCAGGGAAAGGAGGAGGAGGGAGAGCTTTCCCATGGAAGGAGGTGTAGCCGGGACCTCCGGCCAGGCAACAGCTTACTCTTCGTCCCAGAGCCAGGGCATCTGGACCGGCTTCCAGTCGTGCAGGCCCTCCGGGAAGAACAGGGCCAGTTCTCGGGCGGCGCTTTCCTCGGAATCGGAACCGTGGAGGAGGTTGTAGGTCTTGGAGCACCCGAAATCCCCCCGCAAGGTGCCCGGTTCCGCTTCGATACCGAAGGTCTTGCCCATCATGCGGCGGACCGTGGAGATGGCCTGGGGGCCGCGCAGAGCCAGGGCCAGGATGGGCGTTCCGGTCATGAAGGCAACGAGCCCTTCGTAGAAGGGCTTGCCGACGTGCTCGGCGTAGT
>CAYVRL010000501.1:0-1887 GCA_964454065.1 uncultured Planctomycetales bacterium
GAGATGGATCAGGAGGACCTCGGGGAGCTCCTCGCCGAGGGATTCGAGTCCGATTCGGAGGCTGCTGCCCCGACCGCGCTCCGGCTTCGGGTTGAGGAGTTCTCGATCGGCGCCGTGAGGAGGGGCCTGGGCGAGGGCTTCCTTGGCCTCGGGACCGAGGACCAGGTGTACGGTACGCACGCCTCCCTCGCGGAGACTGCGGACCAGGCGCGGCAACACCCATTCCCCGCACAGGCGCAAGGCCGCCTTGGGTATCCCGAGACGACGCCCGGCTCCGGCGGCGAGCACGATGGCGTGGGCGATCGGGGCCTCCCGGGTCATGCCAGCGCGTCCAGGGCGGCTTCGATCCGCTCGGCGACCCAGTGGTATTCCGCGTCCTCCGCGTCCAGCGGAGGACTCAGTCGGAGGACCCCTCGTGGGGCGCCGAAATCGGCGCAGGCGAGTGGGGCGCAGAGCAGCCCCGCGCGGGTTTCCAGGCCGTCCTGGAGCAAGAGTGCGGCCAGGGACTCCGGGGGGACCTGCGTGGGGACGAAGGAAAGGATGGGCAGTCTTTCCCGCCAGGGAGGGGCTTCGGGGAGGAGGAGACGGAGATCCGAGCGCCGGGCCAGTCGCTCCGCGAGGGCTGCGAGTCGGGTTCGCGCGGGCGCCAATCGGGGGCGGTGTTCCAGTCTCCAACGGAGCGCCGCGTGCAAGCCATAGAGACCGGGGAGGTTGGGAGTGCCCGCCTCCAATCGGGTGGGGAGCTCCGGCGGCATCCGGGGGGAGTTCCCCAGGCTGCCGGTTCCCCCCTGCATGAGGGGTTCGAGTTCGACTCCGGGGCCGACCAGCAGGAGTCCGACCCCGCGTGGCCCGCGCAATCCCTTGTGGGCCGGAAGAGCGGCAAGATCCACCTTCCAGGCTCCGGCATCCACGTCGAGCAGGCCTGCGCCCTGAGCCAGATCCACCAAGATCCGCGTCCCGTGGGCGTGGGCCAAGGCCGAGGCCTCGGCGACCGCTTGAACGGTGCCGAGGACATTGCTGGCCAGCCCCAGGCAAAGCCAATCCGCCCCTTCCGTTCGCAATCGGCGCTCCAGCTCCTCCAGGTCCAGCATGCCGCGAGCGGTCGTGGGTAGACCATGGACTTCCACGCCGCGGCGCCGCGCCACTTCCAGGGGGCGCAATACCGAGTTGTGCTCCAACCGCGAATGGAGAACGCGCTGACCGGGTCGGAGGACGCCGTGGATCGCCTGGTTCAAGGCCCAAGTGCCGCCTGGACCGAGGATCACGCGGCGTGGATCGGACCAGCCGAAGAGACGGGCTGCGTCCCTACGGAGGGAGCGGAGGCGTTCCAAGCTGTCCGAGTCCGCACCTCGGTCGGGGCTTCCAGCTACCAGGCCCTCGAGCATGGCTTCCGCGACTCCGGGGGCCGGCTGGGCGCAGCTCGCGGCGCGGTTCCAGTTGTGGCGCGACGGGGACCTCGGCGCCGGAGGAGCGGGGCGGGAGTCCTTCATCCGCCGAGGGTGCGGTCCAGGAGGGCGCGGGCGCGGGCGGGGTCCTCGGTACCTCGGATCAGAGCACGGCCGTCCGCGAAGAGGGTGACCTCCAGGCCGTCGGTATGGAAACGCAGGAACCGGGGATGGAGCCGGAGGTCCTCGACCGTGTCCTCGAGCTTGGCCGTCAGCGCCGCCAGGTCGACGGGGTGCTCCCCGGGAGGGACTTGGACCGAGCCACCGCCGCAGAGGGGAGCGGCCGCGGGGGCCCCGCGGTGGCCCGCCAGCCATGGTCGCTCTCCCCCCGCGCAGCAAGGGCAGTCGGGGTCGCGGACCCCCGGCAGCCTTCGGTTCTCGCCGGTCCAGAGATCCAGGTACTGGAAGCCGGAGAGAACGGCTTCGGGGTGGCCGCTCAGGA
>CAYVRL010000502.1:0-1884 GCA_964454065.1 uncultured Planctomycetales bacterium
CCTTCCGGATGAACGACAAGTGTGCTTCCGGGGCGGGTCGTTTCGTGGAGCGGGTCGCCAAGGCCCTCGAGGTGGAGCTGGACCAAGTCGGCCCGCTCGGGCTCCAGGCCCGCCAGCCCTGCGAGATCTCTTCGATCTGCGCGGTCCTCGCCGAGAGCGAGGTCATCAACCACGTGACCAACGGGGAAACCATCCCCGACATCCTCCAGGGGACGCATCGCTCGATCTGCGATCGCCTTGCCTCTCTGGTCCGCCAGGTGGGGCTGGAAGCTCCTTTCGGCCTGACCGGCGGGGTCTCCTACAACCGCGGGCTGGTCCAGGCCCTGGAGGAACGGCTCGGCATGGAGGTCCGCCTGCACCGGGATTCGGCTTTCGCGGGGGCGCTGGGGGCGGCGATCCTGGGACGCCAGCGCTTGCGCCGGCAACGCGTGGCGGTCGCTTGATGGACCCCGCCGCGGTCCCGGCCCTGGTGATCGGCGGCGCCGGGGGGATCGGTTCCGCGATCGTTCGGCGTCTGGCGGGGTGTGGCCACCCGGTCGCCTTCACCCACCTCGGCCAGGCGGAGGAGGCGGCCGCACTCCGCTCGGAACTCGGGAGTGCCGTACAGGCCTTCGAGAGCGACACCGCGGACCCGGAGGCGGTGGCGGTCCTGCACCAGCGGTTGCGGCCCCTGATCCTGGTCCATTGCGCCGGGATCGCTCGGGATCGGGTGATCTGGAAACAGGATCCGGCCGATTTCGACGCGGTCCTGGCGGTCAACTTGCGCGGTGCTTGGCTCCAGACCCGGGCCGCCGCCCCGGTCATGCGCGAGGCCGAGTACGGGCGGATCGTCTACATCGGGAGCATCAACGGAAGCCGCGGCAAGTTCGGACAGACCGCCTATGCCGCCAGCAAGGCGGGACTCGCGGGGCTGATGCGCAGTGCCGCCAAGGAGCTGGGGCCGCGCGGGGTGACCGTCAACCTGGTGGAGCCGGGCTGGATCGAGACCCCGCTGACCCGGGCGGTCCCGGAGGAGTTCCGGGAGGCGGCCCGCCGGGAGACCCTGAACGGTCGTCTGGGCCGCCCGGAGGACGTTGCCGCGGCGGTGGCCTTCCTCTGCTCGGAAGGGGCGGGGCACGTGACGGGCCAGGTTTTGCGGGTGGACGGAGGTCAACTCTGGTAGACTGACCCGCGGTCACCCAAGGGTGACCCGCGGTCGGTTCCGGCCGAATCCGCCTTCCCCATGACGACCGCCGCCCCCGTCTCCGAGAAGCTCCCGCGTCACGAAGCCATCCTCCGCGCCGCGGCGGAGCTCTTCGACCGAAGCGACTTCGCCGGGGTCTCGATGTCCGCGGTGGCCGAGCACTCCGGGATCGCCAAGGGGACGGTCTATCTCTACTTCCCGTCCAAGGAGGCCCTCTTCCTGCGCCTCCTGCTGAACGAGGCCGGGATCTGGTTCGAGGACCTGGGGCGGCGTCTGGCGGCGATGCCCGATCGTGCTCCCCTCGAATCCATCGCTCGCGCGATCTCGACCACCCTGGCCGCGCGGCCGCGCTTCAGCCGCCTGCTCGCGATCCTCTCTTCGGTGTTGGAACGGAATCTGGACGTCGCGACCATCCGCGCCTTCAAGTTCGAGATCCTCCAGTTGATGGTTCCCGCCGCCGCCGATCTGGAGGCGCGGGTACCTTCCTTCCTGCCCGGCGATGGGAGCCGTTTCCTGCTCCGTCTGCACGCGATGGTGGTCGGCCTCTATCCGCTCGCCCATCCCGCCCCGCCGGTGGCCGAGGCACTGGAAGATCCCGCCCTGCAGAGCTTCGTGCTCGACTTCGACCGCGAGTTCTCGGGCGTGACCTGCGCCCTGCTCCACGGGTGGAATCTCTGCCGGGGGGCATCTCCGGAGGGAAC
>CAYVRL010000503.1:0-1878 GCA_964454065.1 uncultured Planctomycetales bacterium
ATATTCCCCGTTGCGGCCAAACGAATCCCATCCGTAGAAAGGTTCTTTCCGTTGATGTGGTTGTCGATCAGAGTGACGGATTGCGTGAGACCAGCGCCTCCAGTGGCTTCCCACACCACCCCGTCGATCTTCATGTTGAGGATCGTGTTTCGTTCCATCCGCAGGCTGGTGGAGTCACCACTGGAACTGTGGTAGAGGGCCCGCCAGCCGCCGAGGAATACACAATCCAGGACCTGCAAATCCGTGGGATTCCCGAAGACTTCGATGACATCGACCTCGCCGTTGAAACGTAGCCGCTGTAGGACGGTAGTTTGCGTATTGTCGCCGATGACCAGGATCGGAGTGAAGATATTGTTGCCATCCAAAGTGGCCGTGCCGACCGTGGGACCGATTACGCTGACCCCATCGTTCACGCTCAGTGGCAGGACCTCCCCGTTGAACGAGTCATAGGTGCCTGCCTCGACCAGGATCCGGTCACCCGCCACGGTCGCACTCATCGCGCGCGTGATGGATCGCCAGGGCAAGGCCGCACTGCCGTCACCCGCCACGTCGTCCCCCGTTGGTGAGACATGGTAATCCGTGGCGCCAAGGGGAGCGGTCAGCGCCGGGAGCAGCGCCAGGAGGAGGAAGCAGGCGTTCATTCGGCGGAGATTCGCGTTCGGGAGGGGCAAAGGGATTCTAACCATTTTCCCTCTTCCCTCGGGCCTCGGGATCCGAAATGATGGACGCATGTCTCGCCCCATGCCCGACCGTCTTTCGCTGGAAGAAGGAGGTAGCCTTCGACGGCTCTTCGAGCTCTGGGGGCCCGAGGCCTTGCGAAGGGAGCTCGATCGCCTTCTGCGCATCTGGGACTGCGAGGCCTTGCGAGCGGTGATCCTGATCCGGTGGAATCCGCGCTTGCGCACGACCGTGGGGAGGGCCTTGTTGGAGAGCATGATCGTGGAGTTGAATCCCAGGCTGTTGGCCCGGTATCCCAAGGAGCTTCCCTCCATCCTTGCCCATGAAGCCGCGCATCTGGTCGTCCGCCGCCTGCATGGATCCGGTCCGCGACCTCATGGCCGGATTTGGAAGAGTTATATGCGTCGGGTCGGAGAATCGACCCGTGCCACGCACTGTCTCGATACCAGGGGACTGCGCTCCCGGCGACGGAAACGATCCGGGCGCCGACGGAGGGTCTCGCTCCACTGGTAGAATGCGGGGCCGTGGCAACGCCCCCTCTCCCCATCGAACCGCTACGTTTCGAGCGGATCTTTCGCAAGAAAGTGTGGGGTGGGCATGCTTTGGCCGGTCTGTTGCGGTTCGAGCCACCTTTCCCCGGTCCCCTCGGCGAGACCTGGGAGCTCAGCGATGTCCCCGGCCAGGAAACCCGGATCCGTGGCGGCCCCTGGGACGGTCACGACCTCCATGAGCTGATGGAGGCCCATGGCCCCGACCTGCTGGGCGAGAGTCGCCCGGTGGGAGAGGGGCGCTTCCCTCTGCTCGTGAAGTTCCTGGAAGCCGCCGATCGGCTGAGCGTTCAGGTCCATCCCCCTGATGGCCCCCTTGCTCCGAACGGCCTCGGCAAGGCGGAGTGCTGGTACGTCCTCGATGCGGATCCGGGAGCCACCGTCTTCTCCTGCATCAAGTGTCAGGAAACGGGAAGAAGTCACCCGGCATCAGGTGTTCGGTGGGAGGAGGTGCTGCACGAGGAGGGGGTGCGGGCGGGGGATTTCCTGTATCTGCCGGGAGGGACGGTGCACGCTTTGTTGGGGGGGGTGCGGTTGCTGGAGATCCAGCAGACCTGCGATACCACATTCCGCCTCTATGACTGGGATCGGCCGTTGGACGAGAAGGACCCCAGAGACCGGAAGAGCACACGGCGGAACTCCAGTCACCTGA
>CAYVRL010000504.1:0-1870 GCA_964454065.1 uncultured Planctomycetales bacterium
CTATGTCTACACCTTGGATCAGCCCTTCCACCTCCGCTTGCTCAACGGCCCGCTGGTCGCCAACGACCAGTTCCGTTTCGACGTACACGGCGCGACTCCGAATGCTCCAGTCTGGCTGGCGGTCAGCACGACGGGCTTGGGCTCGACCTTCGTCCCTCCGCTGCAAGCCACCCTGGATTTGAACCTGCCCCGCCCCGTCGCCAGCTGGGTGACGGACGCGGCTGGTTACGGTTCCTCGCAGGTCTCGGTTCCGGCCAACACCACGGGGCTCCAGGTCTGGCTCCAGGCCGTCGAGTTCGGCGCCGCCACCCGCAACCTCCTCGCCGAGACCATCCAGTAGCGTCCTCCCGGATGCCGGGCGGGGGGGGCCCCGCCGACTCACGCGGGGAGGAGTGGTGTAGGAAATCTGGATGACCAGGCCAGGTTTCGGAAATCCCCCTCGCAACGCATTTGGCCTTCCGAGTTCACCGAACCAGGCGCGCCCTTGGTGCAATCAATGTTCGATGTATCTGCATTTCGGGTAATTGGAACAGGCCAAGAAGTATTCACCCGGCCTCCATTTCCTGGACTGTCTCCAGACCATGGGACTCTTACATCTGGGACAGCGGCCCAGATCTTCTTCGTGCTCCGACTCCGCATCCTTCCTTTCCTGGCAAACCCTGCAGATCTTCGCGTCAGGGAAGTGATGGAGTCGCCTTCTGGGGATCACTTTTCCACAATCTGCGCAAAGTCTGTTCAATTGGGGATTCATCCTCCACTTCCAATACGCCTTTTCGTGAGTAGTACTGGGCCCCGCCTCGCCCCGACAAACCATGGAGAAATGCCTTTGAGCGGCGGTCTCCGGATTCCTCTCTCCGTGATCGAGTTGTTGACAGAACGACAAGTGTTGCTCGATCAATGCAATCTCGGAATCATCCAACTCTTCACTGGTGCCTTTTCCCCATTCCAGCCCCTTGATCGTGGTTGTCGGTCGCCGCCCTGAAGAATCATAACACTTCGAGTAACTCGGCTAGGACTTGGAGTCGTTCACTTTGTTCCGCAGCAAGAACGATGACTTCATAATTCGGGTTCTCCGGACGAAGTTCGATCCGCTCATGGCGCCAGCCGTCTTCGGTTTCGACTTTCTGACTGAAGTATCGCTTCACCGTGAAGCGCTCACCCGTTTCCGGGTCGAGGGAACTTCGGAGTAGAACCAGGACGATCCTGCCTTGGCGTGTTCCTTCTACCGGATGTCGGAAAAGGCAATAGGAGCCGTCCGGGATCCTCGGCTCCATCGACTTGCCGACGACTTTGGCCACGAACATCCCGGGGTGGAGCTTGCGTCGGACATCGGGCTCGACCCAACCCTCCTCTTCGACGATCTGTCGCTCACCAAATGCACCAGCGGCTGCCGCGAGAGAGAAAAGTGGAACACAGGTCTTGAAGCGCGACTCCACCGTTGGGACAACGAGCCGAAGTCCTCGTTCCTCTTTCCTTTCCAAATCCTGCTCCTCGGAATGGAACCACCTGGTATCAGACCGAATCCAATGCCGAATCGAATCTTCACGCAAGAATCCAGCAAGCCGACGAAAATGTCGGACCATGGCTTGTTCGTCATGCAGATCACTGACCGGGATCTCGATGACCTCGTAACCGTTGTTTCTCAACCAACTTCGAATCTCCCGATCCTTTTGCTGGCTTTCCCGGTTGCCATGGATGTGCTTGCTCAAGCCATCGAGGTAGATGCAAACTCCCTCGTCCGCATCATGATGATCGGCGCGGTAGATCACATCAGGAGTCGTGGTCCCGATAGCCCGATCCAGTCGTAGCAGTTCGCCGCGGATTCCCTCCTCGAAGCCTGCGGCAAGAAGGGGATGGCGGAGACGGCGCT
>CAYVRL010000505.1:0-1856 GCA_964454065.1 uncultured Planctomycetales bacterium
GGATGGGCTCATTTGGGGGCGGCCTTCCTGCTCTTCCGGCTGACGGACATCGTGAAACCTCCGCCCGCGCGGCGAATGGAGCGGATTCCCGGGGGTTGGGGTATCCTGCTGGACGACCTCGTCGCCGGGGTCTGGGCCTTGCTCGCCCTGGCCGTGGTGCGCGCCCTCTTCCCTGGCCCGTTCGCCCCTTGAGTCCTCAGGAAAGCGCCCCCCCCGCAGCAGTCCGCCGTCAGGCGGGCCGGGGGATTGCGAGCCGTTTCACGATCGGGCTGGGGCTCTTCGCGGTTCTCTTCGCCGCCCCCGCCACTTGGTTGTTGATCCGTGGCACGATGAGCTTGAGTCGAGCGGCGGCGGATGGTGCGCGGCGGCAGATGGCCAGCAAGAGTGCTGCCCTGGAGCGGGAGGGGGTGGAGTTGCGCGGCACTTTGAGCGGGCGGCAGTTCCCTGCCGAGGGAGGGGCTACCCTGTTGGTCGCCGATAGCGAGGTGGACACGCGGACCGGGAAGGAACGGCTTCGGGTCTATCGGGTGACTGCCCCTGGTTCCGCCGATGCCACTGGCGCGCGGGACTACTATGCTCCGGAGACCGTTCCGGTGGAGGACAGCAAGATCGTGGTCCTCGTGTTGATGGTCACCGGTGGCCTGGTCGGGGTCACGATCCTCTTTGCGGCGTTGACCGCGCGGCGGGTTGCCGAACCCTTGAAGGAGATGACGGAGGATGTCCTGACCATCAGTCACGGACGGCTCGGCCATCGGATTCGCACCGGCAAGGGTATGGGCGAATTGGTGTTGCTCGCTCGGGCCGTGGAACGGATGGTCAAGGATTTGGTGGAAGGACAGGAAACGCGGGCGAAGTTGGAGCGTCGGCAGCGGGATGTCGCGATCCTGCGGGAGATGCGCCGGGCCCTGCGATCGATGGTCGTGGAGCCGCCCCCGGGTTATTCCATCGACTCCGCCGTGGTGGAGGCCGCTGGTGCCGGGAGCGGGGATTTCGTCGACACCCTCGTGGACGATGCGGGTCGCCCCACGTTGGTGGTGGGAGCGACGGCCAGCCGCGGACTGGCTGGAGCGATGTTGATGGCCATGGCACGGGCCTATCTGCGGGTCGCGGTGCTCGGAGGGGCGGGACCGGCAGAGGCCTGCGATGCCGCCAATCTCTCTCTCAATCGGGATCTCGCCCGGGGACTCTATGCCTCGGCGATGCTTGCCCGATTGGAACCAGCGAGCGGCCAGGTGGAACTGGTCTCCGCGGGCCACAAAGCTCCTGCCGTGCGGTGGGATGTAGCGGCTGGTCAGTTCCGGAAGCTCCAGCCCAACGGGATCGCGCTGGCCTTCGATGCCGGCCCGGTTTTCCGTAAGTCACTGGAGCGACTACAGTTGGAGTTGAAGCCAGGGGATGCCCTCTTTCTCTTCAGCCCCGGCATCTTCCAGACCACGAATGCCGATGGGCAGGAGCTCGGCGAGAAGGGGGTCTATACCTTGGCCAAGATCGCCGTGGAAGAGGGCTTGGAGGCGATGAGGAAACGACTGGTCGCCTTCCTCGGGGCCGCGCCGGAAGAGGACCTGGCATTCGCTTTGATGAAGCGGTTGCCGGAAGTCGAAGAGGATCGTCCCGCATGAGGATACGTGAATTCCAGGACTTGATCGAAAGGACCTACTTCCAGAAGGACTCCGGGCGAGGTCTGGAAGCCACCTACATGTGGTTCGCTGAGGAAGTGGGAGAACTGACCCGGGCTCTCCGTCGCGGGGACGATCGGGGGAATCTGGAGGAGGAATTCGCCGATGTCTTGGCCTGGTTGAGCACATTGGCTTCCATCGCCGGAGTGGACTTGGAGGGGGTGGCTGCCGCGAAATACG
>CAYVRL010000506.1:0-1855 GCA_964454065.1 uncultured Planctomycetales bacterium
TCCGCGCCAACAACCCCGGCATGAGCGCCACCGCGGCCCGGCGTCTCGCGGCACTCACCCTGGTCCCGCACGAAGAGGGATGGACCTTCCCCCTGGATCCCCGTCTACGCGGCCCGAGTCCGATTCGTTACCCCAGCGCCTACTGGACCGCACTCTGCGCGCGGGTGAGCTGCCCCGTCCATGTCCTCGCCCCGGAACGGGGTTACGCCACCTCGCTTCCCGACCTCGACGCCCGGCTGGCCGCCCTGAGGGACGTCCGCTTCCAGATCGTTCCCGGAAGCGGACATCATCTGCACCTGGAAGAACCGGGCCTGGTTCTCCAGGCCTTGCACGAACTCCTGGAACGGCCCCTAGTGGAGGACCAGGCGCACTTCTAGGTGCTGGCCGTTCCCGATCCGGACTCGTTCGCGGTCGCGGCCCAGGCCCGGGTGGTGGGCATTCACTTGCCCATGCCCGGCGGGCACTCGACCGAAGTCGAAGTGCCCGCGGCGGTCACTGAAGGTCCGGGCATGGAACCGGTGACCGTTGCGGAGCTGGAGTTCGACTTCCACCACCGCGTGAGCGACCCCGTGCCCATTGCCGTCGCCGACGTGCCCGGAGAGGATCCCGTGGTGGGGAGAGAGTGCCGCCGCGGGCGCGGCCGCGGGCAGGAGGAGCAGGCCGAGGACGGCCAGGCCGAGAATCAGGAAGTGGAGGTGTTTCATGGGGTTCGTTTCGCGAAGAGGACGAGGGGGCGAGTCCCTCAACACCCGTTCCCCTAGGATGGTTCCGCATGAACGCATGCTTGTGGTTCCTGCTGCTGCCGAGCCTCCAACATCCGGCGAACCAAGCCCTGGGAGTGGGCGCCAGCTCCCCGGCGCGCCTCGCGGATCACGTCCTCCTGATCAGTGTGGACGGTCTGCGCAGCGATGCCTTGGTCGCGGGTGGAAGGACCGAACTCCCCGCCCTCCACCGCCTGATGGCGGCGAGCATGACCTTGAACGCCCGACCCGACCCGGACTACACGGTGACCTTGCCCAACCACGTCGGCATCCTCACCGGGCACCGAGCCCTCGGTCCCGAGGGCCACGGTTGGACCGGCAACATCGACCCCCCTCCCGGGGCCACCCTGGCGGAGAACCGTGGCTCCTACCTCCCCGGCATCTTCGATCTCGCCCACGACCGCGGACTCCACACCGCACTGTTCGCGGGCAAGACCAAGTTCATCCTCTTCGAGACTTCCTGGGACCAGGACCATGGGGCGCCCGACCCGGTACCGCCCGATGACGGCCGCGGCAAGATCGACGAGTTCCTGATCAGTTCCGACACCGCCCTGCTCTATCGGCGAGCGCTCCACGCCCTCGGTGCGGCTCCCCGCAGTCTGGTCTTCCTCCACGACCGCGAGCCGGATTACGCGGGCCACTACTCGGGTTGGGATCTCACTCCCGGATCTCCCTATCGGCGATCCGTCGCGGGGGTGGACCGGCGACTCGGCCCCTTGCTGGACGGCATCGCATCCGACCCGGAACTCGCCGACCATACCGTGGTGATCCTCACCGCGGACCATGGCGGGGGTGCGCCCTTCCACAACCACGAGATGGCGGGTATGTGGATCGACGCGATCGTTCCCTTCCTGGTCTGGGCCGGGGACCGAAGTGGTCCACCCGCCGATCTCTATGCCCTGAACACCGAACGGCTCCGGAATCCAGGGATTCGGGTCCCGGGCCCCGACGGGCCCCAGCCCTTGCGCAACTTCGACGCCGCGTCGATGACCCTGCAGTGCTTGGGCTTGAGGGACGCGGGATGGGAACTGGGTCCGGGAATCCCCGACGGCTCTCCCTGATTCCGTGACCCACTCCGCCATGAGGATAGGATT
>CAYVRL010000507.1:0-1847 GCA_964454065.1 uncultured Planctomycetales bacterium
GCTGGAGCTGGCGCCAGCTCCCGCTGCGCAGCGAACGCCAGATCCGGGATCTCGAGGCCGCGATCGACCCCAACGGCCAACTCCTCGCCCTGGGGGCCACCTATGGCGGTGGACTGTTGATCCAGGATCCCGCCAAGGGAAGCTCCATCCTGTTCGACCGCGGCCCGATCGCCTACCCCGACACCCTCTCCGTCTCCCCCTCCTTCGCCCGAGACGGCACCGTCGCCTACTGCGGCAGTACCGGGGTCGCGATGTGGTACCACCCGGCGATCCCTCCCGCCAATCCCTTCTCGACCGTGGGCTGGCTCGCCCCGGCCACCAACGATTTCGGTTACGTCCGCACCATCCAGATCTCCCCGCATTACGACGGAAGCGGCGGCATGCCGCAATCGGACCGTGCGATCTTCTTCTCCAGCGACCCGGAAGGCGTACGCCTCCCCCGCACCATGCGGACTCTGGACGGCGGCCTCAGCCTGGAGGACATCTCCACCCAGACGGGTGGTTCCCCCCTTCCCCACCTCCTCGACATCGCCGTGGCCCCCACTTTCGACGCCTCCACACCCGGCGGGCGTACCGACGTCTACGGCATCACCCACTCCGCCCTCTATCGTCTCGACGACACGGTGTGGACTCAGGTCCTCGTCCAACCTGGAGCCAGTTTCGTGGATCTGGAAATCGATCCCGCTTTCTCGCGGCCCGGCAATCCCCGTCTCTACATCGCCTCCGCGATCGGAACGCGGGTGCTCTTGGTCGACGACCAGGCGGGCGGCCCCCTCCTCACCACCGTTTTCGCGCCGGGGCTGGAAAACCTGCTGCTCCGCAAGCTCGCGGCCTCGCCCGACCCCTCCCAGCCCGGAGTCCTCTACTGCTCCACCTGGAGTCAGGGGGTCTTCCGTCTCGACCTCGCCGCCACCTCCCCGGTCTGGAACCCCGTCGGCGGCCCCTTCCCTTCCGCCGCCGCCGGTCCCCTCGCGCTCTCTCCCGACTTCGCCAACGACCGCACGATCTTCGTCGGCACCCTGGACGGCATCGTCCAGGGCCAGGACCTCCCCAACACCAGTTGGCGCCTCCTGGACGCCCCGCTGACCGTCGACGACGAGGCTCCCGAGCTGAGCTGGTTCTCGCCCTCGGCCCCCGCGAACCCCCAACCCCTGCGAACCTGGGAATGGCCGCGCATTTCCCAGGCCAAACTGCGCGCCAGCCTCGGGGGCGAACTCCGCTGTCTGAATGGCAGCGCCGCCCTGGCCCGGCAGGACCAGGACTACGTCGAGTGGGAAGCGCTCGGGCGCAGCTTCCAGGTCCGTACTTTCCGGGGCCCCACCATGGGAACGATCCTCGTGGAAGCGATCGGCCTGGTGGACGGCCACGTCCTGCGGAGCAAACAGATCCCCCTCAACGCTGCCACCGCCGCCGAAACCTTGGTCCAGATCCGGCTCGACACCACTCGCCAGGTGATCGTCCGCGCCACCGCGATCCTCGCCCCCAATCAACGACTGGCCATCGATTCCTTCGCCGCCACCAGGAACTAGGTCCCCGAGGAGGCCGGGATCTGTTGTAGTAGGGAGGAATCGTCCCCCCCTCGCCATGCTCACCCTCCTCCGCCAGATCGCCCGTGCGTTGACCGGCAAGGCCGACCCCTTCGAGTTCTCCCTCGGCATCTACTTCGGCATCCTGCTGGCCCTCATTCCCTCCCGCCCGGTGGACCCGGCGACCGGCTTCCTGGGCATGAACGCCCTGTGGCTCCTGGTACTCGTGGTCTTCCTGGTGCTTCGGGCTTCGATTCCGATCGCCCTGCTGTCCCTGGCCGCCTTCGAGGGGCTGGGAATCCTGTTCCTGGACTCCGCGGG
>CAYVRL010000508.1:0-1842 GCA_964454065.1 uncultured Planctomycetales bacterium
GTTGCCGGGCTTCCTCGCCCTTCTGGTTCTTACGCCCCTGCTTCGTGCGGGGGTGGCGCAGAGCCTGGAAGTGGACAAGGAGCTCACTCAGCCTCCGTGGGTGGTGAGGAAGGTCTTCACCTCGGACCCTCCTCCGGGAATGGGAAACGAACTCTTTCATTGGGATCAGGCTTTTCCTCTTGGTGATCTGAAGGGAAAGGGAAGCAACTCCTTCTTCATCATTGGTTTCAATACGGATCCAGTTTCGCCGCTCTTCGGGACCACCTTGGTCGCCGGATCCCCCTTGGAACAATCGTACTCGCCTCTCACTCCCACACGTTATCTTGACGATTATTTCGTTCAGAGAACACCACGAGGGTTTCGGGTCGTCGGCTCTGATCCCAATCCCCTTTCAGACGCTTTTCAGATTCGATCCTTTCCCGATTTTCGCTGGATGGCCGACATCCCGATCCCCCCAGCCCCTCCGGGATTACCTGACCCGCCAGCCATCTCCTGGGTGTCCAATGCCGGAGACCAGAACGGCGATGGCTAGGACGAGCTCTCCTTGAGCTCCAAGGCGAGTTCGGCAACGCAAGACTATGGGGTGGTCGCGCTGATCGATGGCAAGACCCTCCAGACCATCTGGAATGACTACTTCCCGGGAAGGCTACACGCCATAGGCGTTTTCTCGGGAAACCTCGTTCCGCCCTTCAGCGAAGACATCGACGGCGATGGAGTTGGAGATTACATCGTTGGAAGTTCTCCCCCTACTACACTGGGTTATCGTCTGCGCGGGATCTCCGGAGCGGACGGCTCGGTCCTCTGGACCCGCGACGAGCAACCGACGTCCTACGGTTATTATTCCTGGTGGCATCATCTTCAGCCGGACCTCGACGGGGACGGAATCCGCGAAGTCATTGGCTTCCTCCAACCCTGGTATCCCCAAACCGGCCGGCTCATCGCCTATAGCGGAAGGGATGGAAGCATCGTCTGGGAAAATGATTCTCTCGAGGACATGATCCCCAACTTCGCGAATCCCCCCGCGGGAACGGGAGTGAGAATTTACCGATCCTCCCCGCTAGGGGATCTGAATCGAGACGGTGTCTCCGAGATCGCCGTGGAAGCGGAGTTCACCGTCCAGTATCGCTTCGTGAAGCTATGGATGGACATCTTCGACGGCCGCACCGGTCAGTTCCTGGGCCGCGAGGACTTGCCCGAAACCCTTGCCCCCTATCGCCCACTCGCTCAGACCAATACCGCCAGTTGGCGGGTGTTCCCCATCGGGGACGTGGATGGGGACGGCTATTACGAATGGGCGATGGGGGTGTCCGGGCAGCAGAGCCCCCTTTTCGACGTCCACATGGCGATCATCGGGCGGCGCACCCTGATGACGCCCCTGGGGGTGCGCATCAACCACCCCTTCGACCTGAAACTGGACATCCCGGCCGGCAAGAACGCCCCTTACCATTTCCTGTTCTCGACCGGCCTCCAGGCCTTCGGGGGCGGCTACACCCTCCAGGGCTGGGACACTTTCCTCGCCCCCGGCGCCACCCTGCAATGGAGCCTTCAGAATCCCTCCTTGTCCGGCCAACTCGACGCCCAGGGCTACGCGACGGTACCCATGATGGTCCTTCCCTACCTTCAACTCATCGGCCGCACCCTCTACGCGCGAGCCTGGATCGAAGACCCCGCCCAACCCGGCCGAGTCCTCACCCAGAGCAGTCTCGGAATCATCAAGATCGCAAGCTAGGCGGAGGAACCATGGGGGGCCTTCAGTCGCCCGCGGAAGGGCGTGAGAGGATCCGTGCGAGCAGCTTCTCCTCGAAGGCCTTGAAACGCGCGTTGTTGGTGCGGGCCTTGCCG
>CAYVRL010000509.1:0-1841 GCA_964454065.1 uncultured Planctomycetales bacterium
GACCATGACGTGGGCCCCTTCCTCGGCCGCAGTCAGGGCCGCGGAAAGACCAGCCACTCCGGAACCCACGACCAGGACCTGGCACCGGAAGGCGGACAGACTCCGCCCGTCGGCCTCCAGACGTTCCAGGGGAGAACTCACCGGCAATGACGGAGTCACGGAAACCCGGTCCATCCGCCCATTCTATCCGCGTGGAAAAGGAAAAAATTTCCAGGAAAAGGGGCTTGTTAGGGGTTTGTGTGCCGATAGGATGTAAGAGCCCTGTTGGCGCCAGATGTAGCGCCTCCGGACCCAGAACCCCATCATCTCGTACCATGTACCGTAGCGCCGCTCGACCCAGCAACCGCATGCAAGGCCTGGAGGCCTCCCTCCTGATTTCCTGCCTGCTCCTAGCCCTGATCCTGTTCTGAACGTGAACCGGCCGCTCACCAAGCGCCAGTTCGATGCCCTCCAGGCCATCCGCCAGCATCAGGAGGAACGAGGCTACTCTCCCACCCTGGAGGAATTGGGCAACACCCTCGGGATCAATCGGATCA
Source organism: uncultured Planctomycetales bacterium (assembly GCA_964454065.1). Taxonomy (GTDB): domain Bacteria; phylum Planctomycetota; class UBA1135; order UBA1135; family UBA1135; genus CAYVRL01. Next base: position 537 of record CAYVRL010000509.1, read on the forward strand.
CGGCCTACGGGCACGTCCAAGCCCTCATTCAAAAGGGTTATCTGGAAAACCTGGAACCAGGAGCCTCTCGAAGCCTGGATTTGACTCCTGCTGGGGTGGAGGCACTCTCACCCTCCTCGCAACCCCGGCCGAGTGGGCCCGGGGCGGAATCCACTTCGGGTCCACGTACCTCCCTGCCCCTCTTGGGACGAATCGCAGCCGGCACTCCCCTCGAGGTGGTGGAGAGCCAAGAGGAGTGGAGCCTGTGCGAACTCTTCCCCGGGGACCGGGATCTGTACCTCCTGGAAGTCCGAGGGGATTCGATGATCGATGACGGCATTCGCGATGGCGACTTGGTGGTGGTCGACCGCGAACGGCAGCCCCTGGAGGGGAACACCGTGGTGGCCATCTTGGAAGACGAAGTCTGCACCCTGAAGAAGTTCTATCGAGAAGGCAGTGGCTACCGTCTCCAGCCCGCCAACCCTGGACTGGCTCCCATCCACGCGGAGAAGCTGGAGATCCGCGGGGTGGTGACCGGGGTCCTGCGCCGTTACTGAAGTCGTTTCCGCCCCCCCCACCCCAGGAAGAAAAAAAACCGCCCGAGACCAAACGGCCTCGGGCGGTTGCATGAGAACCCGGCGCTAACCTACTTTCGCGGACGAACCACTATCATCGGCGGTGCCTGCTTAACGACCGTGTTCGGAATGGGAACGGGTGTGGCCAGGCCCCTATGGGCACCGGGAGTGTTGGGTGGTAGGAAGTGTGGATCAGGCCCACCCGAGCGACCGAAATCGCAAGGACGGGTGAAAAGTGATCGTACAGTCCCCTCGGGGCACTGCGAACAATGCACGGAGGGGGAACCAAGCCGATCGGGCGATTAGTACGGCTCGCCTGAACATGTTGCCATGCTTACAGCTGCCGCCTATCAACGTGGTAGTCTCCCACGGCCCTGATGGGGACGCCTAGTCTTGGAGAAGGCTTCGCGCTTAGATGCTTTCAGCGCTTATCCGTTCCGAAGTTAGCTACCCAGCTATGCCTCGAGCGAGACAACTGGTGCACCAGAGCTTCGTCCTTCCCAATCCTCTCGTACTAAGGAAAGACCTCTTCAAGTGTCCTACAGCCACACCGGATAGGGACCGACCTGTCTCACGACGGTCTGAACCCAGCTCACGTACCGCTTTAATGGGCGAACAGCCCAACCCTTGGGACCTACTTCAGCCCCAGGATGCGATGAGCCGACATCGAGGTGCCAAACCTCCCCGTCGATATGGACTCTTGGGGGAGATCAGCCTGTTATCCCCGGCGTACCTTTTATCCGTTGAGCGA
>CAYVRL010000510.1:0-1837 GCA_964454065.1 uncultured Planctomycetales bacterium
AGCTCTGCTACACGACCCCCCGCTCCTGGTCCTCGACGAACCCACCAATGGGCTGGATCCCTTGCAAGTGGTGGGGATGCGCAAGCTGATCCGCGAGCTCGGTCGCACCAAGACGGTCCTGCTCACCAGCCACGTACTCCCCGAGGTCGAGAGCCTCGCCGAACGCGTGGTCCTGATCCACCAGGGGCGTAAGCTGGCGGATGCTCCACTCGCCCAACTGATCGCCAGCGAGGAGGGAGAAGGGTTGCTCCTGCGGGTCGCCGCCAGGGCCTCCGTGGTCGACTTGCGCACCCTCCTCGAGGACGCGGGCGCGGAGGTCCTCGCGGAGCGACCCCACCCCTTCGGGGATTCCGCCTACGCCGCTTTCGAAGTGCGTTTGGCGGGCGGCCCCGCCGCTCTGGAAGCGCTGGGGGGCGCATTCGCCCGTTCCGAACTCCCCCTCTTGCAGCTCGCACCCCAAGCGGGGGATCTGGAGAGCGTCTTCCGTCGTCTGACCGCGGAGGGACCGGAGCGATGAAGGCTCTGATCATTGCGCGCCGGGAGTGGCGGAGCGCGATCGAGACCCCGGTGGCTTATTTGGTCTTGGCCTTGCTTCCCGCCCTGACCGCGGCCTTCTTCTTCGTCGTCGGCAGTTTCTTCGCGGAACGGGTTCCGGACCTGCGCGGCTTTTTCGGGCTGATGCCTCCCTTGATGATCCTGGTTGCCCCGGCCCTCACCATGCGCCTCTGGGCCGAGGAAGCTCGCACGGGAACCGAGGAACTGCTGCTCAGCTACCCCTTCCGGGTGCGGGATCTGGTCCTCGGCAAGTTCCTCGGGGCCTGGGGGCTGCTGGCCGTTTCCCTCCTCTTCACCCTCGGCGTGCCCGCTACGGTCGCGGCGCTGGGTCCCCTGGACTGGGGGCCGGTCCTGGGGGCCTACCTCGGCACCTTGCTCCTGGGCGCGGCCTGTTGCGCCGCGGGACTGCTCTTTTCGGTGCTGGCGCGCAATCAGGTCGTCGCCTGGTTGTTGGGGGTCGTCGCCCTCCTCTTCTTGAACCTGCTGGCGCTCGCGGCCACGGCCTCCTCGATGCCCGCGGGACTCGCTCGGTTGCTCTTGCGCTTGGATCTGGGGCGCCGCTTCCTGTCGGTAACCCGAGGCGTGCTCTCCTTGGACGACGGACTCTATTTCTTGGCCCTCACCCTCTTCTTCCTGTGCCTGAGCGGCCTGGTCCTGCAGCAGCGGAGGTGGCGGTGAGTCCGCGCCGTCGCCGCGCCCGCCGCGAGGCCTGGGTCGGAGCCTTGCTCCTGACCGGGATCCTGGCCAGTCTCCTGGTCATCGGCGGCCACCTGCGCCCGCGTTTGGATTTGACCGCTTCGCGGGAGTATTCGCTGTCACCCGCCACGCGGGCCTTGCTCGACCGCCTGGAGGACCGCCTGCAACTGAAACTCTACTTCAACCGCGAGATCGAAGGGGCGGAAGCGCTCCGCCCGGCCCGGATCGTGATCGAGGACTTCCTGGACGAACTCGCGGCCGCGGCGCGGGGGAAGATCCAGGTGGACACGGTGGATCCCAGCGTGGATCTGGCGGCCTCTTCCGCGGCGGACAAGGCCGGGGTGCATGCGATCGAAGTGCCGCAAGCCGACGCCGGAGGCAAGCGGGTGGTGAAGGTCTGGCAGGGCCTGGAAATGCGCTACCAGGACCGCACCGAAGTCATCCCCTTCGTGGTGCCGGAGGAATTCGAATTCGCCTTTGCACTACGGCTGGCTTCCTTGTTGCAAGCCCAGCGTCCCGTGGTGGGGATGATCACGCGGGAGCCCCCGGCGCCGCCCAGTTTCCCCGGAGTGGCGACTCCGATGCC
>CAYVRL010000511.1:0-1831 GCA_964454065.1 uncultured Planctomycetales bacterium
GAGGCGAGCGGCGAGGAGTCCGGCTCGACCACCGGCTCGGAAGCGACCTTGCGCGCGGAGGCCTCCGCGGCCCGCGCCTCGGCTTCGAGTTCGGCCTTGCGACGGTCCTTTTCGATGCGCAGGTCCTCGACCCGTTGCAAGGCCTCGAGACGGGAGAGGCCCAGGCGAGCGCGATCGACCAGATCCGGATCGTCGCTGGACCAGAGGACCGCGCCGAAGGTCTCCTGGATCTGGGCCGCATGCGCGGCATCGAAGGGTTCGTTGGCGAACTTGGCGAGATCGATCTCGGCCTGGAGCAGCGCTTGCCGCACGCCCTGCTCGGAACCCAAGGTCGTCTTCTCGGCAGCCGCGGCTTCGGGGGCCTGGACCGCGTTCCCAGCCTCGTCGGCATCCGCGGTCCCGGCGGAGGCGAGCCGAGCCTGCGCGATCTGCTTCCAGTGGGCCTCCCAGTCACTCGGAGGGGCCGAATACTCCACCAGATCCTCCAGAAGGGCCCAACCGCCCAGGGATTCGGGCGCCCGAACCCGGAGCCAGTCCCCGTCCCGACCGAGCACGGTCACTCGGTCCCCCTTCAAGAACTGCCCGACCGGATAGGACTCGGCCCCGGTCGAGGGCAAGGGGCGGGCCCGCACGTGGCTGGCGTTCAAGATCCCCTGGTCTCCCTGGAGATCCACGTAACGACCGTAGACCCAGACCACGAGGCCGCCGGGGACTTGCACCCGCGCCCAGGGCTCGCGCTTGGCGACGATCCGCACCGGAGTACCGGGAGCCAGCTCGGCGAGCTGGGGCATGGACTTGTGGTGGAAGGCCCGGACCACCAGCGGCGTGCTTCCGACGCGGGCGGGAACGGGTTCCTGGGCCGGAGGGGCCGCAGCCTGGGGAGCCGCGAGCAGGAGAGGGAGGACGGCGAGGAAGGTCATGACGCAGCGGGCTCGGATCGGAGCCCGAACGCAGTTTGGCCCTTTCGGCCCGGAACTTCAACCCGTCTACTTCGCGCGGGGGTCGGCGGTCTCGACCTCCTTGGCCGATTCCCAGTACACCCGGTCGTAGGAGTGCTTGTAGAACTTGGGAAGGGCGATCCGGTGCCGGAAGTAGCCCAGGGAGGACGTCCGCCACTTCCAGGGACGGAGGAAGTCGATCATCAGGACGACCCGTTCCTCGTCGGTGTGGTTCCAGGCCTCGTGATTGTGCATGTCGTCGAAGACCATCACCTTGCCCTCTTCCCACTTCCGGGTCGTGGTGCCGCAGCGGAAGGCGAAGTCCTGGCCTTCCCGAGGCACTTTCAGGGCCAGGTGGGAACGGAGGACCACGTCGGTGAAACCGACATGGGCCTTGATCTCGGACTGCGGGCGCAACCAGGAAAAGACCCCCATGGTCAATCCGGGGATGCGTTTCAGGAGCGCCGTGGTCTTGGGGCAGACGGCCTGGTTCTTGGGGAACTCCCGGCCTGGGGCGACGAACGGGAACAGGTTCCAGTGGTTCTCAAACATGTGATCCCGGGGCCACTCGCCGAAATCCTTGTCGGTGAGGGCGTCGAGTTCGGCACGGATGTCGGGAAATCCTTCCTCGAGCATCTTGGTCCAGGGGAAGTCGGAATTATCGAAGAATTCGGGATTGGAACGACTCATCTCGGGTGGCGTGGGGTGGATGGGGAGGACGGGTAGGGAACCGGCAGGCGATGCAACGATCCTGCTCTCCATCGGTTGATTCTAGCAGGGAATGGAGGACCGGAAAACGGTCGGCGACCCCGGATTCCCGCAACAGCGCCTGGATCTCCTCCCGGAGACGTTCGCGTTCCGCTCCCACTCCTCCCGATGGATCCGCCACACCC
>CAYVRL010000512.1:0-1811 GCA_964454065.1 uncultured Planctomycetales bacterium
CGCGTCGTTGCGGGCTGCCCGCTCCTTGAAGTCCCTTGCGATGGCGGCCTCTCGCTTCTCCTTGCCGGCCCGGAGCTCACGCTCGCGACCCCACCTGGCCTCACGTCGCGCCATGTCGCGCCGAATCTCTGCGTCCTCGAGCTCGGACTCCTTGCCCTGCGTGAACAGGTCGAAGGCCTCGGCCCGGCGTGGGACCTCGTCCTGCATCTGACTCAGAGCGAGGTCCATGAAGTCGCCGGAGCGGCCCAGGAGCGAGTTGAGCGCCCCGCCCGTGCTGCCGCCGAGGATGTTGCTCAGGTCGAAGCCGTCGCCACCGCCACCGCCACCACCGCCGCCACCGGCGCGGGGCCGCCGCCGCTCTCCACCGCGGGCTCGGCCGCCGCCAGGGGACCGCTCGCGGCGACCCCCTCCTCCTCCACCACCACCTCCGGTGGCGTACCGTCGGACTGTCTCTGCTGGCATTTCTTCCTCCCTACGCTGCGAGAACGTCTCCGAATTTCTCCACCAGGTCGATGCCACGATGGGCCAGCTTGTGGTGCCGCCGGCAGAGCCAGGTGATCTCGAACGGCTTGTCGTAGTCGAAGTGGTGCGCGTCGGCCTTCTTCTCCCCGTAGCCGAAGGCGATGCACGCTTGGCAGGGCTGGCGGGTGAGCTTGCCGCCTCGAATGGCGTGATTGACGAGCGAATGGACTCGCGCCTCCTTGGACTTCTCGACCCTGTACTTCGCTGAGCGGGCTCGCTGTTGCGGGCTCGTGTTGTGCGCCTTCATCGCCGCTTGTCCCTTTGGGCTGGAGTTGAAGCGCCGCTTTCCCTTGAGGAGCGATGCGCGACCCTTCATGGTCTTGGCGTGGCGGGCCTTCGCTGCCCGGCCCTCAGGGCTGTTGTTCCACCGCTTGTCCGCTGCGCGGGTGGCCTCCGATCTATCAACCATAGGAGTAGCTCCCGCCCCTGTAGGAGCCCACGTTCCCCATCAGGTTCGACAGGAAGCCCAGGAGAGCGTTGTTGGACCCGACCGCGGCGTCGATGTCCTTCCCATAGCGGCCGATATCCAGCCCGTACCTCTTCAGGAGATCCCCGGACTCCCCGAGGTCGCGCCTCAGGTCGAGGTCGAGCCTGGCGAAGCGTTCCTCCGACGGCCTGGACACGGTGGGGAGCCCGCCCTGGAGGGCGTCGAACATCATCGCCTCCCTGCCGAGCTTCTCCTGCGCCATTGAGGCATTCGTGCCCCGGTCGTACTCCGCGCCCCAGTTCTGGGCGTCGAAGGGGATCCCGGCCTGGGCCGCCGCCGCTATTGCTTGCTCCTGCGCCGCGCCCTTTACGTCCTGCTGCTGGCCGGTGAGGATGTCCATCGCGAACCCGGTGCCCTCCTTGAAGTCGTCCAACTGGCCGGTGTACCTGTCCCGGTAGGCCTCGAGATTGGGGTCGAACTCGGCCTGTGGGTTGATGGGCGGGAGGTTCGGACGCTGTGGGCCCTGGACGTTGACGCTCGTTCCTGCGCCGCCTCCGGGAAGGTTGAGGTTGACGCCCCCGCCGCCCCGCCCGCCGCCGCCGCGACCACCCCCACCACCGCGAGGCCGCTCCACTCCTCGAGGGCTCACGCCAGGACCGCCCAGGCCGCCGCTTCTCTTGCGCTTGCCGCTGATGTCCCGCCCGATCTCGCGTGTTCCTGTGGGCGATCCAGCGAACCCGCCTGCGATTCCTCCCATCGCTACCCTCCGATCGAATGATACGCCATGCGTCTAGACCGCCGTCTCCGTCTGTGGGGGCCGGTACGCAACGCCCCCGGCACTCCACTCGCCCCCGACGCCCCT
>CAYVRL010000513.1:0-1809 GCA_964454065.1 uncultured Planctomycetales bacterium
GACAGTGGATTCCGGACTTGCCGGGGATCTGGTGTACGATCATGGCTGGATGGTCCAGGTGGGCCTCGAAGGCGAGCGCCGGACGAGTACGGCGGCGACCGGGAATCCGCACGATCAGATTCCCAGCGGCATCGCTGCGCAGTCGCCAACCCCGCTGTCGGCAATAGCGGCGGACGACGACCTGCGGGAGGGCCTCCGCGTAGGGAGCGGAGGAAGTCGGCAACAATTCCTCGATCGCGGCGAGGGCGGTGGGGCGGAGCTCTCGAGAACGCCAGGCGGCGGAGCGGGCGCCGCGGGGCAGGGGCCATGTGGAGCCGGTCATGGTGTGCCACTCTAGAATCCAGGGGAGGCCAGTTCCCCCCCTTGGAATCCATCCCTCGCTTCTCCCAAGAAGCTCTAGATCCTCATGCGAACGCCCGGCCCTCCCTACACGCAGCCCCCCGACCCATTCCGCGCCAATGGCCCGGATGGGGGCCACTACCGCCCCGGGCGACCCGCTGATTTCCGGGACTCTCCCTCATCCACCCCAGGGCAGGGGTTGACCGGGGACGAGGACGGCAGTTGGAAGGAATGGGACTCCTCGGATCACACTCACTCCCTTGGGGGAGAGGCTCGGATGTGGGCCACCCTGTGCCATCTGAGCGGCCTCTTCTTTTCCTTCGTCGGTCCACTGGTCCTCTGGCTGGTCTTCCGCCATCGCTACCGCAGGGTCGACCAGGCCGGCCGGGAAGCCCTGAACTTCCAGATCACCCTTTGGCTCGCGACCGCCGCCCTGGCGATCACCCTCATTGGCATCCCCATCGCGATCTTGGTCCATTTCCTAGGCATGACCCTCATGGTCATCGCTGCCTATCGCACCAGTAACGGCACGACCTGGCGCTACCCCCTCACCCTCCGCATCCTCTGACACTTCATGCCGGGGGACTTCTTCCCATTTCCTGACACCTGATCCCCGGCACGAAGTGTCAGAAAAGCTTGAGTCGTTTGGGCTTGTAAGCAGGGAAGAAATCACGGGGAATTCGGAAGGAGAAGACACCGTCGAGCGCTGATGCCATGACATCACGGAAATCCGTGGTGACGGGGAGGTCACGACCATCGGCGAGGTTCCGGGGTTCGAGGCCGCGCCAGTCGCCATGGATGCGGCCACCGCGGACCCCGCCGCCGAACAGGAACATACCCCCACCTCGCCCGTGGTCAGTACCCCGATTCCCGTTCTCATGCGCAGTCCGACCGAACTCGGTCATGGTAATGATCAGTGTGCGATCCATGGCCTTCCCTAAATCCTTGCAGAAGGCGGCAATGGATTCGGCATAATCGGAAAGCATTCCGGCCTGGCGGCCTTCCGTCGCCCCCTCTTCGACATGATGGTCCCACCCCGGGTAATCCAGGGCCGCGACCTCCAAGCCCGCATCCGCCTTCAAGACTTGGGCGATTCTCCGCAACCCCTCACCAAAACGACTGGATGGGTATCCGACGGAACGATTGTCGGCAGCCTGATCCAGGATCGCTTGTAAACGCCGTAAGGTCGAGATGGTCTCTCGTCCGGATTCCAGGACTTCGTTCTCCTCCCGTTCTTCCATCGACGCTTTCCCCTCGGGACCAGGACGTGCGGCTCCCATTTCCATGCTGCCCGCTCCATAGAAGTCTTCGAAACTTCCGAGGGTTCTCTGACCCTTTCGTCTGTCGATGCGCATCGAAACCGCCAGAGCTGGATACGTACCCCGCAGGGAGCGCGGCAGGAGCTTCTGCATTGCGAGGGCCCGGAACTCGCTCCCACTCCTTTTCGCGGTTGCCTCCAAGTAGCGGTTC
>CAYVRL010000514.1:0-1809 GCA_964454065.1 uncultured Planctomycetales bacterium
GGATCGCGGTGGTTTGGTACACCATGGGTGCCGAGCAGAGACCGCGGATTCTGCTGGCCTACTCCCAAGATGGGGGAGCGAGCTTCTCCGCGCCCGTTCTCGTGGATGGCGAACGGCCTTTCGGTCGCGTGGACGCGCTCTTCCTCCCCTCCGGGAAGCTCCTGGTCTGCTGGCTGGGCGAGGGGGATGGGGGGCCGAGCGGTGCTCGCTGGCTGGGCAGGCTCTATGCGGGGGAGAAGGCCCATCCCGCGGTCCAGATCGGTGAGGCTTCCGCGGCCCGAGCCGCCGGTTTCCTTCGCTTGGCTCCCCGGGGGAAAGGCGTCCTCGCGGCGTGGACACGACCCGAAGAGGGGGGCCTGGTCCTCGAGGAACTCACGGAGGATCTTTTCCAGTAGGAGTCGCTAAACTTCTCCAGTGGCCCTCCAACAGTTGAAGTGCGAACTCTCCTGGTCCGCGAGTCGGGCACGGGAATTTGCCCGGTGCAAGCGGGAGAATTGGTACGCGCGCTACGCCTCCTGGGGTTGGTGGACCGAAGAGCCGCGAGGCGAGAAGTTCGAAGTGATGACCTTGAAGAGTCTCACCTCGCTTCCCGCCTTTGCCGGCGACTGCATGCACCGTGCCATCGAACGCTGGTTCCAGCTCAGGAAGGCGGGCACGACCATGACCGCCCGGGAACTCTACGAGGAAGCCCGCGAACTCTTCCGATCGGGCTGGCGACAGTCCACGACCGACGCCTGGAAAGCCCGGCCGAACAAGAACGTGCATCTATGGGAACACCAATATGGGCAAGCGCTGGCCCCCGAAAGGTTGGAGGCGGTCCGAGCCCACCTGGAACGGTGTGCGCGCAACTTTTGTGAACATCCCGCTCTGGCCCCCGCCCGCGAGGCCCATCCCGATTCTTGGCGCGCGGTCGAATCCCTCGATACCTATCGATTCCTCGGGACCAAGGTCTACGCGGTGCCGGACTTCGCCTACGAAGCGGAGGATGTCTATCACATTTGGGATTGGAAGACCGGTCGTCCGCGTGAGGAGGACCACTTCCAACTCATGACCTATGCCCTCTATGCCTGCGAAAAATGGCACGCCGATCCGGAGGCCATCCGCCTCCATGCCGCCTACATCGGCACCGGGAAAGTCGAAGCGATCCCGGTGGACATCGAAACCCTCTCGGCCGCGCAGGATCGGGTTTCGGAGAGCCTTCGGGAAATGATGGAGGTCCATTACGATCCCGATGTGGACCCCGTCGTGTTGGAGCATTGGCCTACGGATGGCGCTCCCGAAGGCTGTCCCTCCTGCCGTTTCCTGGCCATCTGTCCCGGCGCTAGAGAATCCGCGACTGCGCCCCGGGCCTGAGCGGACGGAGATCGGCTCATGTCCTTGGATCGTCCGATTCTCTTCATCGGGGTTCCTCGTAGTGGGACGACCATTCTCTTCGAAGCATTTCGGCACCATGAGGCCCTCGGCTACTTGGTCGGCCATTCGCGCTTCTTCCGCCACGACCCTCGTTTGACCGGGCTCTACAGCCGTCTCTTCGATCATCGCTTCTGGTATTTCCCCGGGAAGAAGCCACAAGGAAAACGGGGGTCTTCGTGGGAACGTCTCGGCGCTCGTGTCCTCCCCAGGCCCTGGGAGGGATGGCCGTTCTGGAACCGTTTCCTGCGTCCGGATTTCTCCCACCATTACTTGCTTGGCGAGCGAGCAGCCGCGGAAACGCGGGCCGGGATCCAGAAGCGACTGGCCACCCTCCTCCGCTTTGCCGGAAAGCGCCGTTTTGCTCAGAAATTCACGGGTCCGGGGAAAGTGAGCTAT
>CAYVRL010000515.1:0-1791 GCA_964454065.1 uncultured Planctomycetales bacterium
CATTCGCATGCCCGGTTTGAACGGCATCGACCTCTTGCGGACCGCGCACGCTCTGGATCCGGGGCTCCCGGTCCTCCTGATCACCAGTTTCCCATCCGTGGACACGGCGGTCCATGCGCTACGCCACGGCGCCGCCGACTACCTGAGCAAACCCTTCTATCCCGACGAATTCCTGGCCGCGGTGCGTCGACTCATCGAGCAGTCCCGACTCCGCACCGAGAACCGTTTTCTCGCTCATCACCTCAGCAAGGACTTCATGTTCGGGAAAATGGTCGGCGCCAGCCCCCCCATCCAGAAAGTTTTTCAACTCGTCCAGCGAGTGGCCCCCTCCGACGCCCCCATCTTGATCGTCGGCGAAACCGGGACCGGGAAGGAACTCGTCGCCCGCGCCATCCACGACCACAGCCGACATTCCCAAGGCAGGTTCGTTCCGGTCGACTGCGGGGCCATCCCCGGTGAACTCCTGGAGAGCGAATTCTTCGGCCACGAACGAGGCGCTTTCACCGGTGCGGACCAGACCTCCATCGGATTGATGGAATTCGCCGACGGCGGGACCCTGTTCCTCGACGAAGTCGGTGAACTCCCCCTCCGCCTCCAGGCAAAACTCTTGCGCACCCTCCAGGAGGGCGTTATCCGCCGCGTCGGGGGCAAGCACGAGATCAGCGTGAATCTCAGGGTACTCGCCGCCACCAACCGCGACATCGAATCCTTGATCGAAGCCGGAGCCTTTCGAGAGGATCTCTACTATCGCTTGAACGTGGTTCGGATCGACGTTCCTCCCCTGCGGGAGCGGCTCGACGACATTCCCCTGCTGGCCTCCCATTTCCTGGAGCGCGCACGCCGGACCGCGCCGGAAAGGGCCAAGCAGATCGATTCCGAGGCCCTGGAGATCCTCTGCGGATACTCCTGGCCGGGAAATGTCCGCCAGCTCCAGAACATCATCCATCGCGCCGTCACCTTGAGTACCGGGGACACCATTCGGGTGGAGGACCTTCCCGAAACCGTGGTCACGGAGGTCCGCTCCTCGGGTCTTCCGCCCAACTCCTTCTCCGAACAACGCAAGGCGGTCCTCGAGGAATTCGAGAAGAGTTTCCTACGATCCCTGCTCCGGCGTTGCCAGGGAAACGTCCTGCGGGCAGCCGAAGAGGCGGAGATCCCCCGCGGCACCCTCTATCGGTTGCTGCGCCGCACCGGCGTGGACCCGGAGGCCTTCCGGCCCAAGGAAAGGGCGCGAGACGCCTGAACCGGCCCACTCCCTCCCTACTGCTTCAATTCGGCGACCTGAACCCGGACCCGAATCTCCTTCTTCTCCCGCCACACGCGAAGTTCCACCCAGTCCCCGGGCGTCACCGCGCTGATTCGGGCGCGAAGCTGCTGGACGCCCGTGACCTCACGCCCGTCGACGGCCAGGATCACGTCGCCGCGCTGCATACCGGCCCTCTCTGCGGGAGAATCCTTCGTGACCGCCAGGACCTTGGCCCCCACCGGCCGTTCCAGACCGAAGTTCTTCTCGTCCCCGGGTTCGAGATCCACCGAGGACACCCCGAAGTAACCACGGCGGACCCGCTGATAGCGGAAGAGATCGCTGACCACGCGCCGGGCCAGGGCCGCGGGAACCGCGTAGGAGATCCCTTGCCACTTGCTCAAGGTGCCGGGACCGAACTCCCCGCCGATGGCGGTGTTCACCCCGACCACCTGACCGCGCATGTCCACCAGCGGCCCGCCGGACGAACCATGTGATTGGCGCTATCGGTTCAATCAGCACAGCGGCCAGCGGCGTCCTGGGCGCAT
>CAYVRL010000516.1:0-1781 GCA_964454065.1 uncultured Planctomycetales bacterium
GACCGCGGTCGGTGGTGGTGCCCGACCCGCGGATCCGATGCCCCTCGGTAGCATCTTCAAGATCTACGTCCTGGCTGGACTGGCACGGGAGATCGGATCCGGAACCCTCCATTGGGAGGATCCGGTCGAACTCCGCCGTGAACTGCGTTCGCTGCCGAGTGGCATCACCCAGGACGAGGAGCCCGGCTCCAGGCTCACGGTGGAGGAACTGGTCACGCGCATGATCCGCATCTCCGACAACACTGCCGCGGACCATCTGCTGCATCTCATGGGTAGGAGGAAGATCGAAGCACTGCTTCCCGAATGTTTCGTCTCCGCTCCGGAATGGGATCGCCCTTTCCTCTCCACCCGGCAGATGTTCCTGCTCAAGGGATTGGCGGAGATACCCGAGGAGTTCGACACCGATCTCGACGGCCTCGCCGAGCTGTGGAGGGACGGCGACTCCGGAGACCGTCACGAGATCCTCCTCGCGCTGGGCCAGGCCACTGCCGACGAGGATCCGGACGCTGCCCTACAGCGTGCCGGGGTGGGCTATCTGCCCCGCACCCAGGACTTCCCGAAGCATCTGGGGATCGAGTGGTATGCCCGTCCCGCCGAGGTGGCGCGTTTCTACGAAGCCGTGGCTCGTGGATCCTGGGGGAATGATGCGGCGCGTGCGGCCTTCCGGCGCGGTTTGGAGCGTTCCTCCACTCTGCTGTGGATGCCCGGGATCGTCGAGCAGGGCTTCAAGGGTGGCAGCGAGACCGGGCTCTTCGCGCTCTCCCTCTATGCCCGCCGCGAGGACGGGCGCGAGGTGGCGCTGTGCTTGGTCCGCCAGGGAGTGCCCGCCCTGGATCCGCGGGTGGATCAAGCTTCCGTGCGCTATTTCACCGCGGTGGCACGGGCAGCTCTGGAAGGACGGATCCCTGCTCCCGCAGCGGGTGGCTAGGGGCCGTTGGCGGGAATCAGGTGCCGCCGCGCTCGAGCAACCACCAGCAGAGCGGGATCCAGATCGTGAGCGCGCCGAGGGTGGCCAGGCGATGGCGGGAACGGAAGGCCTCCTTGCGGGTCTTGTGGTGGAAGGACCAGCTTCCCCCCCAGCTACCCAGGAAGCCCCCGAGGAGGGCGCAAAGGAGCAGGCGAGTCTCGGGGACGCGCCGCCCACTGCTGCGGGCGCGCCACTTGTCCCAACCGAAGAGCAGGAAGGCGGCGCCGTTGATGGTCAGCAGCCAGGCCAGGAGCAGGTGGATTCCGAGAATGCGGGGCACGGGCCTCAACCCGCGAGTTGCAACCGCGGATAGGACAGGGTGTGGAAGCCTGCCTCTCCCTCGACGATCTCCACGCAGGAGTCGGCGGGGAGATCCTTCACGATTTGATGGATCCCCGATGCGGGCCACCACAGATCGAGCCGTTTCACCATCGTGGCCTTTCCGATCCCCAGTTCGAGCTGGAGACTGTTGCCGCCGAAACTGGCTCCGCTGCCGACTTCGGCCCAAACCTCCCGCTCTCGTCCCCCTTCCTCGATCCGGGCCCGGACCGTGGTACCGATCCCGAAACGGTTGGACTTCACTCCCCGGGGGCGGATCACCAGCACGTGATTCGGGGTGCCCTCGTTCTCGAAGAGGGCGTTGGCGAAGCGGCCGTCCAGGTACCAGCCGCCCATCTCGCAGTAGAGATCCAGGTCGCCGTCGTTGTCCAGGTCCCCGAAGGCGACTCCGTGGCCCTTCTGGAGGTGGCCCAGGCCGCTGCTCGCCGAGGCGTCCACGAAGCGTTTTCCTTCTCGGTTGTGGAAGAGGATGTTC
>CAYVRL010000517.1:0-1781 GCA_964454065.1 uncultured Planctomycetales bacterium
GCGGGGCCGCCGGGGCCACTCCGTGCTGCCCCGCCCCCCACCACTTCCCTCCTTCTTGTACTGCATGTCGGCGCGAACCCGATCGTAGAGTGCACGGGCCACGGCGGAACTACCCCTCTTGCCCGCACTGGCCTCGGCGGCGCGCACCGCGGCGACCCCGGTGACCGGAACCAGGCGGTTGGGAGCGAGGAAGTCCACTTCGCCGAGCTTGCGGCCGGTCACCCCGGGGCCGTCCGGGTAGCGATGGATCCGCCACACCCAAACCAGTTCGCCGGCGGGCGGAGCCTCCAAGTACTCATAGCGATTCCCATAACGGTCGGGTCCCGTGTGCTGGACTCCATGGGGGGCGGAGATCCGCTCGACTTCCTGGGCACCGGAACGAAGCGGCGCCGGCAACCACAGGCGCAAACCGGAACGATTCCCCAGATCCTGAGGAATCTCTACGGTGTAACGGAACTCGAAGCTCCGTTCACCGGGTCCTCGGGTCCGTACCTCCGGTCCCGCGCAGGCGGCAAGGGTCCACGCAACGACGAGGCAAAGGGGTAGAATCCTGCCCATGGCGGGCAAGAGGATACCAGCCCTGCACCCGGCCGGCGTCCTCCTCGGGGCGGTGTTGACCGGGTTCGGACTGCTGCTCGCAGAGACCTTCCTGGGACCACTGGTCTCGCGCAGCATGGAACCCCCCGAGGAACGAATCCTCGGCATGGTCCACCAGCGGCTCATCCGATCCTACGTGGAGGAGAAGGATCCCGAGTGGCTGATGCAACGCGGCGTCCAGGGCATGGTCGAATCCCTGGACGATCCCTACACCTTCTTCGTCGGCCCCGAGGATCTGACCCATCTGGACGAGGAATCCAGCGGCAAACTGATCGGTATCGGGGCCCGCCTCACTCCCGAGGGTCCGCGGGTGGTCTGGCCCGAACCGGGAGGGCCCGCGGAAGAGGCCGGGCTACTCCCCGGAGATCGGATCGTCGCGGTGGACGGAATCCCTACCGAAGACCTTCCCTTCCCGGAGCTGGTCGCGAAGATCAAGGGGCCGCGGGGTAGCCGCGTGCGTCTACGGATCGCTCGTACGAGCCCGAGCGACGCGGGTGTCGGCGGGCCCGAGGGAACCGAAGCCGCGCAGGAGGAGCGAGAGGTCATCGTGGAGCGGGCTCCCGTTCCCCTCGGCACCGTGGACAAGATCCAGATGTTGGATCCCGAGGCGGGCATCGCCCGCATTCACATTCGTTCCTTCGCCCACACCACCCCCTCGGAACTGGATCGCGCTCTCCAGCACCTGCAAGCTCGGGGACTGCACGCTTTGCTCCTGGACCTGCGGGATGACACCGGGGGAGTCCTGGATGCCGCGGTCGAAGTCGCCGCGCGCTTCTTGGATGGCGGTTTGGTTTGCCGCCTGGAGGAGCGCGATGGTCCTGGGGAGGAACGACGCGCCGATCCCCGCCACAGCCGGGTACCCGAGCTGCCGGTCGCGATCCTGATGAACCCCTTGACCGCGAGTGGAAGCGAGGTCCTGGCAGGGGCCTTGCGTGACCGCGGTCATGCGGTGCTGATCGGGGAACGCTCCTACGGCAAGGGCGTCTACCAGCAGGTGCTCCGCTTTCGCAGCGGGCATTTCGCTTTCAAGTTCACCGCGGGTTACTACTTGACCCCGAGTGGCCGAATCCTGGAAGGCCATCTGGATCCCCAGCGCGCTCGTGGCTTGGAGCCGGATTTGCCGATCGTGGTGGATTCGGCGACCCGAACCGCCCTGCACCGTTATCTCTCCTGGCGCGAGCCCC
>CAYVRL010000518.1:0-1777 GCA_964454065.1 uncultured Planctomycetales bacterium
GACGCGCTCGAGGACACGGGCTTGTTCACCGCTTTCCTGATCAACATGACCCGGATCGGCGAAGAATCGGGCACGCTTCCCCAGGTTCATGCTGAAGTTTCCGCTTTCTACAGCCGAAAGGTAGAAACGGTGGTTTCCCGGATTGCGAGCAACATGGAGACGGTCCTGATCGTGTTCATGGGGATTTCGGTCGCCGTGATCCTGATCGCCCTGTACCTGCCCCTCTTCGAGATGGCCACCTGATCGAAACCCGCCATGAAGTCTCTCGTTCCCCTGATCCTGATCGTCCTTGCTCCCGGGGCATGGGGGAGAAGTGCGCAAAACGGACTCCCCGGCCCCTTGGCCCGCCCGAGCAAGGTCGCCAGCCTGCTCGCGGAGCCGCTCCCCGTGGACATGATCGAGAAACGGAGCGACCTCGAAGACGGGGCCGTCCGGACCCTATCCGGGCGGATCGAACTCCACGCGCGGGATCAGACCCTCCAGGAGGTCTTCAGTCAGATCCAACTCGCCTCCCACATGAACATCCTCGTGGACCCCACCGTCAAGGCCAAGTTCACGGGGGACATCTTCGACATGAGCCCCAAGGAAGCCATCGAGATGATCTGCCGGGCGACGAGTACCGTTGCCGAGGATCACGATGGTTACCTCATGGTCCGCCCTTTGATGATGGAGAGTCGGGTGTATGTACTCCACAACATCCGCGCTCAGGACATTACGGAACTGGTCAAACCGATCCTGTCCGAAGGGGGGAAAGCCACTTCTTCCACCCTCTCGCAACAAGGGATCGAATCCAGTCAGACCGAGGCCGGTGGAGACGATTACGCGAACGACGAGGTCCTGGTGGTGAGGGATTTGCCGGAAGTGCTCGACAAAGTGCAAGACTTGATCGAGGTCGTGGACAAGGAGCCGCGCCAAGTGCTCGTGGAGGCCACCATCTTGTCGGCCAAGCTGATCGACGGCATGGAGATGGGGGTGGAGTTCACCCAGCTCCGAGGGGTCAACTTCCAAACCATCGGAGCCACCAGTCCCGACGGCCAGTCCGTGGTTTCGGGCGGTTTGGACAGCAGCCAGCTCGAAGGCGGAGTCCAGACCCTGGGGACAGCGGTCGCGGAGGGCCTCTCCACGGCGGGGCTGAGCTACGGGTTGATCAAGGGCGATACGGCCGCCTTCGTGCGTGCTCTGCAATCGATTACCGACACGACCGTACTGGCCAATCCCAAGGTCGTCACGCTCAACAAACAACGGGGCGAGGTCTTGCTGGGTCGACGCGATGGATACTTGACCACGACGGTCAGCGAAACCACGACCACCCAGACGGTGGAATACATCGAAACCGGAACGCGGTTGGTCTTTCGTCCCTTCATCGGCAGCAACGGCAACATCCGTCTGGAGATCCACCCGGAGGATTCCGACGGGGGGATCAGTCCAGAGGGACTCCCCTTCAAGGACACCGCCGAAGTGACGACGAACATCCTTTGCCATGACGGGGACCGGATCGTGATCGGTGGGCTGTTTCGAAACCGCAAGGAATCTACGGAATCCCGGGTTCCCCTCCTGGCGGACATCCCCTTGCTCGGCAAGCTCTTCCAGGGGACCATCGACACCACCACCCGAGAGGAAGTCATCATCATCCTGACCCCCCATATCCTGGAGCCCAAGGCTCCGAAGGACGAAGGAGGGGCGGTGGACCTCGACGGAATGGACCGAGAACCCGCCAAACGTCTCTATCTGCACACGGCTCAGGCATTGAGCATGGAGGGTTCCTACGCGAGTGCCC
>CAYVRL010000519.1:0-1770 GCA_964454065.1 uncultured Planctomycetales bacterium
CTCCAGGCGGTCACGCAACTCGGTGGTCGAGGAGAGGCGCGCGAAGACCGCGAGACTGGCGGCGACGATCGGCGGGGCGAGCGAATTCGAGAACAAATAGGGCCGACTCTTGTTGCGCAGGTAATCGACGATCACCTTCGAGGAAGCGGTGTAGCCGCCGCTCGCCCCACCCAGGGCCTTGCCCAGGGTACTGGTGATGATGTCCACCCGCCCCATCACCTCGCAGTGCTCGTGGGTGCCGCGGCCGTTGCGGCCCATGAAGCCGGTGGCGTGGGAATCGTCCACGTGGACCAGGGCCTCGTACTCCTCGGCCAGCGCGCAGATCCCCTGCAAGTCGGCGATGGAACCGTCCATGGAGAAGACCCCGTCGGTGCTGATCAGGATGCGCCGCGCTCCGCCCTCCCGGGCCTCGCGCAAGCAGCGCTCCAGATCCTCCATGTCGCCGTTGCGATAACGGAAACGCTTGGCCTTGCAGAGCCGGATCCCGTCGATGATCGAGGCGTGGTTCAGTTCGTCGGAGACGATCGCGTCCTCCGGGCCGAGCAAGCACTCGAAGAGACCGCCGTTGGCGTCGAAGCAGGAGGTATAGAGAATCGCTTCCTCGAAGCCGAGGAAGCTCGCGATCGCAGCCTCCAATTCCTTGTGGATGTCCTGGGTGCCGCAGATGAAGCGCACCGAACTCATCCCGAAACCGCGTTCGTCCAGGCAGCGACGCGCGGCTTCGATCAGGGCGGGATCGTCGGAGAGGCCGAGGTAGTTGTTGGCGCAGAAGTTCACCACCTCCGCGCCGCTGGAGACCCGGATGTCGGCCTGCTGCGGAGTGACGATCACCCGCTCGTGCTTCCACAGACCCGCTTCCTCGATCTCCCGAAGCTCGGCCGCGAGGCCCGCCTCGAAACTGCTTTGCGTGCTCTCCGTCATGACCCCGGCATTCTAGCGCCGGGGATCGAGCACCACCTTGTGGGCCTGGGCGGCATCCAGCAGCGCGATGCCGTCGGTGAAACCCGAAAGGGGCAAGCGGTGGGTCACGATGTGTTCCAGATCCAGCCCCCGCTCCAGCAGAGCGAGCATTTCCGTCCAAGTGCCGAAGACCCGGCGGCCCACCACGCCCTTGAGACGCAGGCCCTTGAAGATCACCGAGCGACTGAAGCCCTCGATCAGCAGATCGCTGCGCGCGGGAATGCCCAGGAACATCATTTCCCCAGCCGGATAGAGCAGTTCCAAACCGGCGTTGATCGCGGCCGGAGCGCCGCTCATCTCGAGGACCACGTCCACTCCGCCGGAGGTGGCATCGCGAACCCGATCCAGGTAGTCCGGCTCCCGCGGATCGAGGACCCGCACCGGCACCCGACCGCTCAGCCCCGCCACCCATTCGCGGGCGCGGACGAGGTGGCCCTCCGCGACCTCCGCGATGGTCAGACTGGCCGCGCCCTCGAACTCCACCACCGCGGCGGCCATCGCCCCGATGGCACCGTAACCGGAAACCAGCACGTGGCGGCCCGCGATGGAGGTGGCGGACTGCACGGTGTGGACCGCGTTCCCCAGCGCATCGAGGAAAGCGCCGATATGGGGCGCCACCACCGCCGGATCCAGACGCACCAGATTGCGGGCGGGGACCACCACGAACTCGGCGAAGGCGCCGTCGCGGTGCAAACCGGCGATGCAGGTCCGCTCGCACACGTGGAAATGCCCCGCCCGGCAGGCCCGACACTTCCCACAGGTGAGATGCATCTCGGCCGACACGTAGTCGCCGGGCCGCCAGCCCTCCCC
>CAYVRL010000520.1:0-1756 GCA_964454065.1 uncultured Planctomycetales bacterium
AGTTTCACCGTTGTCTTCGTGCCCTTCTTGATGCATTGATGAGAAGTACCACCAACGGACGGCGTATAGGACTCCTGAACCCATTTGAACTCATGGCACTCGACCCCGCCGCCCGGACCATCACATGTCCAGCTATCCCCAGTCGTCCAGGCCCGGGAGGGGACGGATTGTCCGCACTTGTTACCGCAGGGAGTTAGGCAGTTGATTGGCTGTTGTCCGTACAGTTTCCTGGTGCCTTCGATGGCCAGCGCCAAAAACAGGCTGAGTAGCACAATCATGTTCAGACGTTTCATGAGATTGGCCTCTTTTCTTCTTGTTCTTTTAGACCGAAGCGAAAAAGCCCCATTCGGGTGCTTTCTTCATCCAGCTGCTGTCAAGCGACCGGTCCAACGAGGGAGTCCCCAATTCCCCGGGCCGCACGGTCATTCGGACGGCTTCGATCATATGGGCGGCGGGGTTCAGTTCTGGGGATTCGGGTTACGATCCTCTGGACGAAACCGCGGAGGAACTGCTCCCTTGCGGCTCGCAAACAACAACCAGAAGCTCTTCCGTGGAAATGTGAAGCAAACAAAGACCCCCCGGCCGATCCTTGCGCCAGCCGCCAACGCGCGCTGTCACTGAGCATGCGCAGCGTCGAGTAGGCAGGTGGATGGCCGAAGAAGTCCCGCCGATCGGGATCGCGAAGCGCGGCCCATGCGTCGCTTCCCGGTGGATCCTCCCGCCACAAAGCGTCCAGGTCCTCCTGGTACTCCCGGTAGAGGCCCGCGAAGGAGAGATCTTCGGCGGAGAGGAGGCTATCCCGCGCTCGATCGAGGAATCCGGGAAGCACCCCCGCATGATGCCACGGAGTCTGGCCTCATCCGGTGGAGCTTCGAATTCCGCTTTTCCGTAACCCTCCGGGCTCGAAACCGTCATCTTCGTCGACCCTACTCCCGGCCCTCTTCCAGCTCCTCGTTATTCTCCTTCCCCTGGCTTGGATCGGATCCAAGCTTGCCCGGGCTTCCCCTGGGCGGGCACCCGTCGAAACACCTCCACCGGATGGGGCCAGACTCCGGTCGTTGCATGAAGACCCTCTTCTTCCTCCTCCTCGCCTTCCTCCCCGCCTCCAAACCGTCCTACGAGCTGCGGGAAGTTCGTGGTTGGAGGGTTCATCTCGATTCCAGCCTCCTGGACGACGATCCGGTCCTGGTCTCCCGGGCCATGGCGGAGCTGGATCATCAACTCTTCCAGGTGGAGCGTGCCTTGCCAGCCGCCGCCCTGCCACTCCTGCGCAAGGTGGACATTTGGATCGAGGACGGCAGCCAGGCGCGAGGCATGTGCTTCCATCCCTCTGCCGACTGGCTCCGCGCTCACGGGAAGGATCCTGCCAAGGCCGGTTGCGTCGAAATCAGCGATCCCCGGGACTTCCTGGACTGGGTGGGCCACCAGCAGTGGATGGTCTTGCACGAAATGGCCCATGCCTGGCACTTCCGGGTCCTGGAGACACGACATCCGAAGGAATCCGAAACGCTTCGAAAGGCCTACCAACATGCGCGGCAGTCGGGGATCTACCAGCGGGTTCTGTACTGGGATGGCCATCGCGAGCGCAGCTACGCCATGCAGGACGAGCACGAATACTTCGCCGAACTGAGCGAAGCGTGGTTCGGTTGCAACGACATCTACCCTTTCGTCCGCGCCGAGCTCCTGGAACTCGATCCCGTCCAAAAGACAAGAGCAATATACCCAGCCAAAACACCAGATATTTATACTGTCTCAC
>CAYVRL010000521.1:0-1739 GCA_964454065.1 uncultured Planctomycetales bacterium
AGCGGTTTTGGATCCGTCGCTCGCGTTCCAGGGCCTCGAGCTGGTCCAACAGGGCTTCCTGGGCTTCGGCGAGGTGGTGGAAAGCGCGCCCCAAGGCCTGGACCTCGGGCCGGGCGAGCGGCACGGGAGGCTCCCGTCCCTCGCCCTCTCCAGGAACCAGGGAGAGCTCCCCTCGGTCTTCCACGGCCCCCACGGCCCCCGGATCGGATTCAGCCATCCTTCCGCTCCGTGTCACCATCCAGGAAGGCCTCGCGTTCGCGGCCGCTCCATTGGCGTTGATGCAGATCCAGGTGCTGGCCCGCACGCTCCCAGCGGGCGCTGGCGCCGGACAAGGGATGCGAGCCGCGCAAGAGGAAGGTGCGGCGCTCCTGCTGGACGGCGAGATCCTCTCCGCCGGCGAGCCCCCACCACAAATTCCGCGCCCGAGGAGACAAGCCCGGGGCAGGGGGACCGAGCCAGGAAAAACGTACTCCGTCCCCACCGAGGACTTCGCCGCAAGAGCGGCTCCGTTCGTCGTCCCCGATCAAGTGCAGGCGAAGCAAGTGGACCTCCGGACCCAGACCCAGATCCTGGTGGAGGATCTGCGCTTCGTCGTAGCCGGTCAGCTCCCCCAGTGCATGCCGGGGAAGGGGTTCCACGACCACACGCAGTCCGTCCTCACCTTCGGCGGTCCAGGCCACGCTGACCTCGAACTCCGGGGTCGGAGGGGAAGGGGAAGAGGGGCGACCGCAAGCGATCGACGCGAGCAGGACGCCCGCCAGCCCGAGCATGGCCTTCAATCGTCCTTCCAGACTTCCTTGCGGTTCTTGTTCTTGTTCCACCAGTGGACCCATTCCAGCGGATCCCGAAAGCTCTGACCAGTCAACGCGGTGAGTTCCCGGATCATCGGCCCTCGAACCGTCCGGTAGATCCGCTGCGCGGTGGTGTCCTGATTGTCGAGGGCATCGTTCTGGAACCCTTCCAGCAATCGGACGGTCTTCTTCACGCATTCCTTCCGGATCTTTCCCGGAGCGTCGCCGAATTGCGCCAGGGCCTCGGCTGCGGCCGCGATGACTTGCTCGTCCTTGTAGTCCAGCGTATCGACCAGAGCGGCCCATTGGTCGAAGTCGTGGGTATAACCGATCTGCCTCACGACCAGGGCCCGGAATTCCACGTCCTTTCGAAAACGCTTGTCTCCGAACACCTTCCACAGCCGCTCGGCGCCCAACGGGCCCATCTGCCCGTAGGCGAAGAGCGCGGCCTTCCACAACTGCATGTTGGGTTGGGTCACCCGCTTGTGGTGCTTGGCGGAAAAACACAACCAGATGGCGGAGACCAGGGCCTCCTGCTCCTTTCCGAGCCGCTGGAGTTCCTTCTTGAGGGCTCTCGGGTCTCCTTCCTTCAAGTCCAGGGAATCCCGGATGCCGTCCATTCGCTCCTGGTTCTCCTGGAATCGGGAGACCAAGCCGTCGAGGTGGGCGATGGTTTGCGGGACTTCGTCCTTGGCCTGGACGACCTTCTTGAAGGCCGCGATCCGGTCGGCGGTGCTGTCCTGGACAGCGACCGCCTGGGGAAGGGCGGGGAGCAGACAGAGGAGGAGAGCGGAGATCATGAGGCGGACCGGGGAGCGGGACGGAGCGGTGCGCTCCCGTCCTAGGATACGCTTCGGTCGAATCGGGGAAACGCTCTCCGCAAACGGCGCAAGAGGCTGCCACGGGCTCCGGGAAGTCGCGTGGGAAGCCCCAGGACCTCTCGCACTG
>CAYVRL010000522.1:0-1727 GCA_964454065.1 uncultured Planctomycetales bacterium
CGACAAGGGATCCAGGCCGGCCGACTGCCCAACCTGGCCCGGCTGGCCCGGGATGGCTCCTTTCGCGACCTGGAGGTGACCAACCCCCCCCAGACACCCGTCTCCTGGTCCGCCTTCGCCACGGGCACCAACCCGGGAAAGACCGAAATCTTCGACTTCCTGCTGAGGCGTCGCAAAGGGTACAAGCCCGACTTCGCCCTGGTCTCCAAGGTGCGCCGCCCCTTCCTGCTGGGCCGGGCCAACCCCTGGGCGCTGCCCCTGGCGACCGCCCTGCTCCCGCTGCTGCTGCTCTTTCCGCTGTGGAAGAATCGCCGCCGGCGACGCTGGGCCTTGCCCCTGTCCCTGATCCTGGGCGGAGCCGCCGCCCATGGCGTGTACCGGATGACGCCGTGGATTCCGGAGGAAATCCCCCGGGCGGTGAGCAATGTCAAGGGACGGTTCTTCTGGGAAATGCTCGGCGACGAGGGAGTCCGCTGCGAGGTGTTCCGCGTTCCCGCCACCTTCCCCCCCCGGAAGATTCCGAACGGGAGACTCGTCTCCGGCCTGGGCGTGCCCGATCTCCGCGGCCGAATCGGCACCCCGTACATCTTCACCTCGGATCCCTCCCTCTCCGGCGGAGACAACGAGTTCAGCGTGGAACTCGTTCGGCTTCCGGGCAACGCGGGGCGGATGCGCGTCCTCATTCCCGGACCCTTGGACCTTCCCCTCTACCGCTGGCGATTGGAACGGAGGACCCGGGGGCTTTCGGGCGATGCGGCCCGGAAGCGGCGGAACGCGTTCCGCAAGTGGGCGGAATCCCACGACATTCCGGAGATCCTCTCCGTTCCCCTGGAACTGGAGGTGGATCCGGCCGCCGACGCGCTCGCATACGACGTACAGGGACAACAGGGGAGCCTGCGCACGGGAGAGTGGAGCCCATGGATCTCCCTCACGTTCCGGGCGGGCTTCCTGCGGCTCCACGGGATCGCCCGGTTCTACGTGCAACAGGTCCGGCCCGAGGTCAGGCTGTACATGTCCCCCATCCACTTCGATCCAAGGGAGCCCCCCGTACCCATCAGCGCACCCTCCGGCTGGGCCGCCCGCCTGGCGGAACGGTTCGGCCTGATGAAGACCATGGGATGGGCCATCGACACCTGGGCCCCCACGGTGGACCTTGCCCAGGAGGGACAATTCCTGGAAGACGTCCATCTGACCGTGGAGCCGTACGAAACCCTCATGCGGGAGCGGTTGGAACACCGGGATCAATGGGATTGCTATATTCAGGTCTTCAATTTCACCGACCGGGTGGCCCACATCCTGTGGCAATACCGCGACCCGGGCCATCCCCGCTTCGACCCCGCCAAGGCGAAACGCTGGAACCCCGAGCTCGACGAGGCCTACGCCGACATGGATCGGATCGTGGGAGAGGCCATGGAGAGGTTACGGCCGGGAGACCGGCTGATCGTTCTCTCCGATCACGGGTTCCAATCGTTCCGATGGTCGGTGAACCTGAACACCTGGCTCATCCGCAACGGATACATGACCCTCAAGGCCGATACGGGGACCTTGAGCCTGTACGACCTCTTCGACGACAACCACCTCCTCTTCGCCAACGTGGACTGGGCCCAAACCCGGGCCTACGCCCTCGGCTTGGGGAATATCTACATCAACCTGAAGGGAAGGGAGGAGAAGGGGATCGTGGATCCAACCGTCTACGGGACGCTCTGCAAGGAACTGGCCCGCAAGCT
>CAYVRL010000523.1:0-1721 GCA_964454065.1 uncultured Planctomycetales bacterium
CCAGGAACACGCGCAGCCAGCGCCAGGGATGACGAACGATCTTGCCCAGCGCCCCGAGCTGGCGCCGCCAGAGCTGGGGGCCCGGGGACCAGGGAGCCATCATCAGGCGGAAGAAACCCGAACCCGCCGGGTAGCGGACCGGTTCCAAGGTGGTTTCGGAGTCCAGGCGCAGAATGGACCCGATCGCGACCCCCCGGGAGAGGTCCTCGCCGGGGCCGGGACGAGTCACTGCCAGCAGGGATTCGGCGTTGCTGAGCACGAAGTCCCCCACACGCGGGGAGAGTGCGGGGAGCCCGTGAGGATCCCGCCGCAGGCGTTGCAGCAAGGGAACCGTTCCTAGGACTCCGCCGGCGAAGACCACCCGCCGCGCTCTCCATTCCCGGTGCCGCCGTGGGCGAAGCGCTCCCCGCCGTTCCCGAGCCCGCACCCGTGCCCATCCGTCGGCCAGCATCCCGACGTGGACGGCCTCGGTCTCGGCCAGGATCTCCAGCCCCCTTCGTTCCGCCAACCAGAGGTAGTTCCGGTCCAGACCGTTCTTGGCCTCGTGGCGACAACCCAGCATGCAGCCGCCGCAGGAGCGGCAACCTTGCCGTGGCGGTCCTTCCCCGCCGAAATAGGGATCGGGAATCCATTCACCCTCCTCCCCGAAGTGGATTCCCACCCGGGTCGGCGACCAGTCCTCCGGTCGCCCCCGTTCCTCGGCCATCTCCCGCAGGGCCTCGTCGGGCGGGGTGCGCAGCGGAACTTCGGTGGCGCCCAGCATCGCTTCCGCGGTGTGGTAGTGAGGGGCGAGTTCGCGTTCCCAATCCACTCCCAGTTCCGCCCAACTCGGAGCATGGAAGAAACTCGCGGGGGGGCGCGGCAAGGTGCAGGCGTAGACCAGGGAGCCACCGCCCACGCCCACGCCGGAGAACACGGTCAGGTGGCGGAACAAGGAAATCCGGAAGGGGCCGCGACAGCCGAGGCCCGGCAACCACAGCCAGCGACGGAGCTGCCAGTTGCTGCGTGGGAAGTCTTCGGGCCGGAAGCGCCGCCCCCGTTCCAGCATCAGGACGCGGTATCCCTTCTCGACCAGTCGGAGAGCGCAAACGCTGCCGCCGAAACCCGAGCCGATCACGATCCAGTCGTATTCGGAGCGATCAGCGGGCATCGGAGCATCCTAGGGAAGCGGAAGCCGCTAGGGTGGAAGGATCGGAAGTTCCCTGCTCCTGCTCCTGCTCGCCCTTCCCCAGGCTCCCGCCCCTGCGCTTCCGCCGCCGGTCCACGAGGCCCTACTCGGCTGGCTCCGGAGCGGAGACGCCCGCCCGCTCTGGGAACTCGCCAATCGGGAACTCCAGGCCGCGACCAGCGCTCCCGCCCTCGGCGCCGTTCTGAATCGAGAACGAAAACGGCTCGGCGCGGATTGGGAGCTGGAGGATCCCGCCCCCGGATACAGGGTTCCGCGCCCCGAATTGCGGCTCGTGCGGGCTTCCGCTCCGGAGGGCGCGCTGATCTTCCAGTTCGCCTTCGACGCGGAGGGACGGATCGGCGGGATCTACTTCTTCGAGGAGGCGCAGATCCTGGACGCGGCGGCGCTGCGGGCTCGCACCGCGGCCTGGTCGGAACGCTGGAGCCTCGCGCTGCGGAGCTGGGGACCCGGCGACGAGCCCGCGCGGACCTGGACCGCAGTCGGTGGTGGTGCCCGACCCGCGGATCCGATGCCCCTCGGTAGCATCTTCAAG
>CAYVRL010000524.1:0-1718 GCA_964454065.1 uncultured Planctomycetales bacterium
GGAGTCCCCGGCAAGAGGTGTCAGGAAACGGGAAGAACTCCCCCGGCTTTAAGTGTCACGGGGAGGAGGGGGGGACGAAGGGGGGGCATGCGGATCGTGCGTGGAGTGGTGGTCGTGTGTGGGCTGTTGGGTGCGTGCGCCAACTCGCCCATGACCGAGACCGGGTTCTTGGGAGATTATTCCGGGCTGAAGGAAACGCCGGAGTTGCAGGTCGGAGGGGTGCCGGATGGTGTCCGGATGGAGCTGGATCCCGGGTATCGGCCCGAGGCCTACGATGCGGTCTATGTGGAACCGGTTCTTCCTCCGCCGGATTACGACGGAGAGGAGGATCTCGCCGCCGAGTTCCGCGAAATCCTCGTGCAGACTCTGGGACGGAGCTATCGAGTCGTGGACGCACCCCGCCCCGGCGTTCTCCAGATCCGAGCCGCCATCACCTCGGTGAACCCGGAGAAAGTGTGGCTGAACATTCTCACCGTGGTTCTTCTCGTCCCCTTCGACATGGGCGGGATCAGCGGGGAAATGGAAGTACTCGACGGAGGCGACCACCACCGGATCGCCGCCTTCACGACCTGTCGCGACGGTACCCCTTTCCTGCTCCTGGAATGCTTCACCCGCTACGGACACGCGCGCCACGGAATGAAGAAATGGGCCCGCATGCTTCGAGAAGTGCTCCGGGGTGAAGCCCCCTGAACTCAGTCCCGCCAGGTCTCCGCCACCTTGCCGTCCTGGAACTTCACGAAAAGATTGTGGCGGGTCTCAGCGCGGCTGGAACCGCTGAAGATCAGGATCAAGCCCCCACTGGAACTCTTTCGCTCGGTATAGGCCCACTTCCAGATCTCGATGCCCTCCCCGGCCTCGGCACGGCTGGTCGGTGCACCGAGCAAGGCCTCCACGAATTCCTTCGACTTCCCCGGGATCACCCGCGAGAAGGTCTCCTCCCCGACGTAGTTTCCCGAGTAGGAGATGTCGGAACTTCCGCTGATGATGGTGCAGGAGAGCGGCAGGACGGCCATCCCCGCGCCCAGCAACAACCCCACGAGAGCCGCGCACCTGGCCATCAGCTGTTGGTGACTCCGTCGACCTCGGGGTCGAAACTCTTCTGGGTTTCGATCGGGATGACCTCGTTGAGGTAGTCGTAACTACCCACTTCCTTCATCAAGTTGCGCGCGATGACCATGCGTTGGACCTGGTTGGTTCCCTCGTAAATTTGCAGGATCTTGGCGTCCCGGTAGAACTTCGCGATCGGGTAGTCCTCCATGAAACCGTAACCGCCGAAGATTTGCACTGCGTCGGTCGCGACTTGCACCGCCACGTCGGTCGCGAAGCACTTGGCCATCGCCGCGTACTTGTTGACCGCCTTCATGTCTCCCGCATCGGCGGCGGCGGCGCAGGCCCAGACCAGCCACCGCGCGGCTTCGGTCTTCATCGCCATGTCCGCCAGCATCGCCTGGATCATCTGGAAGCTGGCGATGCTCTGTCCGAACTGTTTACGCCGATTGGCATAGGTATTGGCGAGTTCGAGCGCTCCGGCAGCAGTACCGACCGCCTGCGAGGCCACGCCCGGCCGCGCCAGGTCCAAGGTCATCATGCTGTGTTTGAAACCCATCCCCGGCTTGCCCCCGATCAGCCGATCATTGCCGAGATAGACCCCGTCGTACACGGTTTCGCAGACCGGGACCATGCGGATCCCCATCTTGTCTTCTTCCTTTTTAATTGAG
>CAYVRL010000525.1:0-1709 GCA_964454065.1 uncultured Planctomycetales bacterium
AGCCGGGGGTGCACCCGATCGTGCCGATCATGCTGGGCGAGGCGCGGCTGGCCACCGGCATGGCCGCCGACCTGCTCGACCAGGGCATCTACGTGATCGGCTTCAGCTACCCGGTGGTCCCCAAGGGCAAGGCCCGCATCCGCGTTCAGATCAGCGCCGCCCACACCCGAGCCCATCTGGAGAAGGCCCTCGCCGCCTTCGTCGCGGTCGGCAAGGCCCACGGCGTGCTCTGAGTGATGCGCCGCCGGGTCGTCCGGTTCCTGGCCCTCCTCCTGGCGGCGGTCGTCGGACTCTCCCTCTGGTCCTCCCTCCACGCGGGTGGGGAGGAGGACCGGGGCCCGGAGCGTCTGGACATCCGCTATCCTCCCCTCGCTTTGCGCGGGGACATCGAGTTCCTGGTGCGCAGCATTCGGGAGGTCCACCCGGATCTCCCCGAGGATCCCGATTTCCAGGGGCTCGAGCGTCTGGCGCGGGAGGTCGTCACCCACCTGGACCGGCCGATGACCCGGATCGAGTTCTATCCCCACGCGGCTCGCCTGGCCGCGTCGCTCCGGGACGGACATACCGCGGTTCCCTTCCCCCGGGAGGAGTTGGAGCAGGCCATGGGCTCGGACGAGCGCTGGTTCCCCTTCGATCTGAAGGCCATCGGAGAGGGGCCGCCGCTGGTGATTCGTTCCTATCTTCCCTCCTGTCCGATCCAACCCGGGGATCGCATCCTTTCCCTCGATGGGGTGTCGATGGACGAGTGGATCCGACGTTTCCTGGAGACCACCAGTGGGGAGAAGCCTTTCTATCGACGGGGTCGGGTCCTGCGCAGCTTCGCCCTGAATCTCTGGGTGGCCGGGAATCGTTCCCCGTACCGGATCGGCTGGCAGTCGCGGGAGACGGGCGAGGAGCAGGCTCTCGAAGTTGCGGGCACGGTTTGGCGGGCGCGAAGCAGGCATTCGGAGGGGCCGCGGAAGGCCTTCACCTTCACGCGCCTGGACGGAGAGGTCGGATACCTGGACTTCCGCGAGATGGTCGGTCTCTCCGCGTTCGAGGATTTCCTTCACCGTGTCTTCACGGGAATCCGGGAACGTCCGATCCGCGGCTTGATCATCGACTTGCGCGCCAATGGGGGTGGGGCGACCCGATTGGGGGAACTGCTCTTGTCCTACATCACGGACCGGCCCTATCGAATGGCGGCGGGGGCGGAAGTGAAGGTCAGTCGGCAGCTGAAGAGGGCCTGGAAGGCCCAGGTTCCCTCCTGGTTGCGATGGTTTCCCCTCCAGGACTTCTACTCGGATTGGCGCAGGGTCTGGAGGACTCCGGAAGGGGAGTCGGCGGTCCTGGAATTCCCTTTGCGTCCTCCCGCCGAGAATCCCTTGCGCTTCCGGGGTCCGGTGTGCGTGTTGATCGGGGAGAGGACCTTCTCCAGTGCCCAGAAGCTGGCCAACGCGATTCGCGATGGTCATCTCGCCACTCTGATCGGGAGTGAAACGGGAGGCAATCCCAACGCTTGCGGGGATCTGGTGTCGATGCGCTTGCCCGCGACGCGCTTGGAGTTCGTGCTCTCCACCAAACGCTACGTGCGGGCCAACGGCGATCGAAGCTGGCGGAGGGGGATCCTCCCGGACATCGAGGTCCGGAATACCGTCGACGATTTCCGCTCCGGCCAACTTCTTCTCTATTTTCAAAAAGGCCTCCACCACCCGGGGGTCAAACTGGAT
>CAYVRL010000526.1:0-1705 GCA_964454065.1 uncultured Planctomycetales bacterium
ACGGCCCCCCCCTTCCCCCCCCCACCCCCTTCCGAACCCCTCTTCGTACTCGCGGGAACGATCAGTCACTTTCTGGCCATCCTGTCCTTCGTCCGTCCGCCCACTTAGTTCCGTGAGAGACCGGCCAGCGCGTTGGATGCCGCGACGCCCCCGGCGGCACTCGGATCCACCACGAAGGCCTGGACGAAGAGGGGTTGATCCCGTTCCAGCCGGGTGGGCCAAATGCCGGTGACGCTCAGGTCCCCATTGGCGTCGGTGAACAGCCCGCGCACCAGGGTTTCGGGTTCCGGTACGATCGGCACGCGCCCGAGATGGGCGCAACGGACGCTGCTGCCGATGGCGAGGACCACCCCCGCGGAAGGGGGGGCGCCGGTGAGACTCAGAGTCACGCGAGCGCCGGCCAGCGGGTCGCCGGAGGCGCTGAGCCGGGGGCTGCCCGCGGCGCCGGGGTGGGCGGCGCCGAGATCCACCCAGTCGGGGCGCGGCTCACGCGAGACGCGGATCGCCAGGTAGGCGTTGGCCGGATCCAAGGTGGCGGTTTCCGCCCCCTGTCCGGTCCAGGGGGTGGCGTCGTGGTAGCGCATGCCGCCGGGAATCGAGAAGGAGGGGAACTGGGGCGGCGAGGAAATCGGGGTGGCGCGGAAACGATCGATGCGCGCCACCAGGCGGTAGCGGCGCCCCGGAGCCAGTTCGAAGTCGACCGGGAAACTGCCGCGGTCGTTGCGCGGATCGAGGGCAAGGGTGGCGACGCCGTGGGGAACCAGGACCGGGTTGCCAGTGG
The DNA here is from genome assembly GCA_964454065.1 of uncultured Planctomycetales bacterium. Classification (GTDB taxonomy): domain Bacteria; phylum Planctomycetota; class UBA1135; order UBA1135; family UBA1135; genus CAYVRL01. Next base: position 782 of record CAYVRL010000526.1, read on the forward strand.
TCGTGACGTCCCAGAGCAGCAGGTTACCGGAGGCGCTTCCACCCGGGGCCGAGAAGGGAGCGCCCGGGAGAGCATCCAGGATGACTTCCTCGATCTGCAGGGGAGCGGTCGCCGCCGAAGTATCGATCTCCATTCCCACGAAGGCCCAGATGTCGTTGGTGTCCTGGGGCGTGGCGAGGGGGGCGCCGAGCGCGGGGCGGGCGATCGGGGTGGTGTCCAGGGTGGGGTCGCGCGTCGGCCGGGGCTCCAGGCGAATCCCATGAAGACGGACCGCGCCGCTGCGGAAGACGCTGAGTTCACGATCGCCGTAGAGGGAGGCGAGATCCAAGCCGGCGAGGGCCGGATTCACGAATTCGTTCACCCGGTGGAAGCCCTGGACGGGGAGGGAGGGGAAATCCACCGAGACGTCGAAGCGCACGTCCTCGTCGGGGTCGGCGGGGGCGGGGTCGGCGGGCAGCGCGAAGGCCAGCGCGTACTCGTTCTGGGTCAGATAACCCGCGGCGCTGGAGACGATCTGGCGGCGGCGGCGGAGCGGATCCTCCCCGCGCACGCGGACTTCGACCGTGGCCCCGTATTCGGTCTCCAAGCCGGTCGGGATTCCCGGAGCGTCATGGACCACGCGCACCCGTACGTCCCGGCGTGCTTCCGGCGGACTCTGGGCGGAGTAGCTGTCGTTGCGCCACAGGAAATCACCCGTGGGGTGTCCGCCGATCAGTGCGTCGGGGTCGCCGTCGTCGTCCCAGTCGCCCCAGGCGATGGTCGAGCCCTGTAGCTCGGCGGGATCCACGTTGTGGGTGGCGAGCAGGAAGCCGCGTCCTCCTTCCATGGCGAGGTTCTTGCGGAAGGTGGTCAGGGCCTGGAAGTCGATGTCGCCGTCCTGGTCCCAGTCGGCGGCGGAGAGACCGAAGGTCGCACCGTTGCGGT
>CAYVRL010000527.1:0-1704 GCA_964454065.1 uncultured Planctomycetales bacterium
GGAAGGGCCGGGCGGCGGGGCCGCGGCTTCCTTCCTCCCACCTCACTCCGTAGGCACGAAAACCGTAGAAGTGGAACTTGAGCGGCGAAGCTTCCTCCGCGCTGGCACGCAAGCTCAACGGCGAGGAGTCCCGAAACGCGCTGCTCGGGAAATGGACGAGTTGGATACGGTCACGCTGGACCGCGGTGGGCCGGGCCGCCGGAACCTCGCCCGGATTCCCGAGGGGAACCGAGAGCAGCAGGAGGGGGAGGACGGGGAGGGAGCCCAGGAACATGGCGACTCCCTCTTGGCGGAATCAGAAGCTCAATCCTTGAGTCGAATCCGCAAGTCCCGCTGGCCGACCCGGACCGGGAACTCGCCTCGAGGCCGCCCATCCGCGCCTTCGACTCGGAGTACCACCTCCCCGGCCGCGAGGTCCACGAAGGAAAAGCTGCCGTCCGAAGTGGTCAAGGTGGTGTCGAGACCGAACTCCTCCTCGGGCGGACCACCGGGGAAGGGAGCGAGGGCCTCTCCGCTGGAGGGCAGAGGGCGGACGACCCGAACGCGCAGGCCGGCGGCGGCCTGGCCGGAAGCATCCACGAGCTTCCCGGAGAGCGGGAAGCCGGGCGGCAGGGAGACCGAGAGTGGGGGCATGTCGTCCCCGATGAAGACCGGCCACAGCACTGCGACCGCGTTCCCCGGCTTGTAGACCAGCAGAGCAGCTTCGTCGTCGGGCAGCAGACCGGCGATATGGATACCGCCATGCACGCCTCCGCGCCGCTTGAGGGTCTGCTCCCCCCGCAGGCGCAAGAAGGGGCGCCGCACCGGCTGGCCATCGGCGTCCACGACCTTGCCGTTCAGCGTATAGCCCTTTTGGAGCTGCAGGTCGAGACTGGACTGACCGGGCAGCACCCGGCGCCGCAGGGGCTGGTAGCCGGGCATCTTCAGATCGAGGATCCAGACCTCGCCGGTGGGCATGGCCTCCACGGTGAAGCTGCCCGCCGCATCCGTCTGGAGCAGGAACTGGCGGGAGGGGTAATAGAAAGTGCCCGGTACCGGACCCGGATCGCGTTTGGCGTAGCGCCCCAGGGGACCGGCCAGGACCGGCACTCCCTCCAAGGGGCGACCGTCGGCATCGGTGACGGCGCCGTAGAAGGGTTGCGCCTCCCCCATGACCAGTTCGATGCCCTCGACCCTCTGGCCGTAGCGGATCTTGCCCCCCAGACGGCGCGTGCAGACGAGGCCTTCCTTCTTGACCTCCAGGATGAAGTCACCCTGGTCCATACCGCCGAAGGCGAAGATGCCCCCTTCGTGCGAGAAGGCGATCAGATCGGCCGGTGGCACCTTTCCCGCCTGGGTCTCGAGATCCCAGCGATCCCGAAACCACACCCGGAGACGGGCATCGGCGACCGGATCGCCGTTCTCGTCCAGGACCTTGCCGGCGAGGATCCCGCCGGGGTGGAGCCGAAGTTCCACCTCTTCCGTGGCATGGGGGGCGAGGATGCGTTCGAGGATCAGGGCGGCGGGAGCGGTGGCACCGGTTGGCCCGACGAAGAGGGATTGGAGGAAGGTGCCACCGGTGATCTCGAAGTCGCAGAGACCGGTTTCGTCCGTCTTCTTGGAAATACGTCCGGCATCCCGACTTCCGACCTTCCAGAGCAGGCGGATGGAGATCCCGGCGACCGGGGACCCGTCCTCGTCGCGGAGGACGTGGACCCGCAGGTG
>CAYVRL010000528.1:0-1701 GCA_964454065.1 uncultured Planctomycetales bacterium
AAGACGCCATCGGCCGCGAGACCGCCAGCCAGGTCTTCACCCTGAACCTGGGGCCGTGAGGGATCTTTGGACGGTTGGGGGTCGTCCAGCGTCCTATAAGTAGATGAGGAGGTAAGCCGCCCCCTTGAGTTCTTTGGGATACGGAATCAGGGGTCGGTGAAGCGGAGCGGGGAGGCGAGAATGGAGAACATGCCTTCACCGACTCGAACGCTCATCGGAGGGAAACGGCTGCGTGATCCGGCTTGCGGGTACTGAAGGAGAATCAACCACGACTCCGACAACTCGGGAGCGTGGTGCAACCGTCTCTCGGCCAGGAGGTCTGACGGGAAGGGAGCAGTCCCCGGTGGACACTGGATCATCCTGGAGATGCAAGGACTGCACGGGTGGAAGAGACATTCGAAGACGAAGCGAGTCGGGCGAGGACCGTATGGGAGAGGCCGACCGGAAGACCCCGGCCCTGTTCCGCCGGAGGGGCTCCATGACGCACTTTCTCCTGTTCCTCCTCCTTGGCCTGCTCGCCTTCGGGCAGACCGGGTGGGAAATCGAACTCAGCCAGAGCGGTTCGGCCGAACCCCTCAACCTGACTTCCCGCCATATCTGCCGGATGAACGGCATGCTCTATTCCTTGTGGCTCATGGGAGACCCGGGAACGCCGGCCGTCCTGATCAAGGCGGTACCGCAGGGCTGGCCCTTGTGGATGAAGAAGATCCCGGGAAGTTGGGCGGGGGGAAGGCTCGTCCCCGATGCACAGGACGGCCGGATCCTGGTCTTGCTGACCGGCAACCTTGAAGGGGAAGACGGCAGCATCCTGCTGTCGTTGAACGAAGATGGGAAGACCCTGTGGACATTCAGCGAAATCTACTACGGGCTCGTTTCCGCCATGCCGTTCACTTCCGCCGGAAAGCGGCGGATCCTGGTGGATCTGGGGGATGTGAAAACCGTCTTGTCGGCGGATTCGGGGAAGGTGAAAGATTGTCTCTTCTACCTGGATGGAGGCCAGTCGGGGTCCCAGGGCCAGCCCAATGAACCCATGGATTCGGGGAAGTTGGACCGGGAATTCTGGTTCGTCGGCTCCCGCGCCCTGATGGTGTTCGACACGGAATTCGTTCCCCAGTGGGGCCTGTTCCTGGACCGCAAGCCGGGAACACCCTTCTTCGCTTCGGAGATCCGGGGGTGGATGCTTCCCGGCGGGGATGTGATTCTGGCGGGCACGGTGCGGGATCCGGCCACAGGGAAGTACCGGCTCTGGCTCGGGTGCCTCGGGCAGAGTTCCATCCGATGGCAGGAAGAACTGGAGATCGGCTACAAATATCCCATCATCTCGCCTGCTGAATTGATGCCTCTGGGCATCATGACCGATGGATCGGGTTCCTTGGTCACGGTCTGGGAACTCCCGGAGAAGGACATGAGCCATGGGTTGGAAGTCCCGGTCCTCGTGGCCCGCTTCAAGCCCCAAGGTGGATTGCTGGACTACCGTGTATTCAACGGTGGAGGCGCCACCCGGAACGTCGCCGTCATGGAGTCGTCTGCATCGGGAGGCATGATCGTGCAGGAATACCGGACTTGGATGGATCCGGGCCCCAACGGGATCCCCCTGGGATGCAGTGCGGCGGAGTCGGTGTCCTTGAGTGAGCATCCCGGTTCTCTTCCCTTCGCGCCCATGGGCTGGATGGGGCGCTTCTGCCAGTACGACGCCCCCCT
>CAYVRL010000529.1:0-1700 GCA_964454065.1 uncultured Planctomycetales bacterium
TGGCCGGGGGAAGGTACTGATCCGCGGCGGCGAGCAGGCCCGGACCGCTCAAGCGCAGGACGGCCCGTTCCGCCGCCCCCGGAGGGGTGGCCAGCGCGACGATGGCATCACTTCTTCGCGAGGCCCGCGTCACCGCGCTTGCCGACCGGCCAGTGTTTCTTGATCACCCGTTGTTCGAAGATCCCCAGGCCGCTGGAGGTGATCATGTAGAGGGACAGGCCCGATGCGTAGTTGTAGAGCATGATCCCGAACATCACCGGCATGAAGGCCATGACCTTCTGCATCTGGGCCTGCTGGGCATCGCCGGAACGGGGCATCGCGCGCTGGTGGAGTACCCACAGCACCACCATGATGATCGGCAGGACGTTCAGGGTGGTGATCCCCGTGAAGGGGAAGAATTGGAGTACGGGGTGGCCGAAATCGATCAGCGCGTCGGGACGCGCGAGGTCGTGGATCCAGCCGAAGAAGGGCTGCTGGCGGAGCAGGATCGAACAGCGCAGGGCTGCATAGAGGCCGATGAAGATCGGCATCTGCAAGAAGACCGGCAAACAGCCCGCGACCGGCGGCGAGATCTTGTGCTCACGATAGAGCTTCATGGTCTCTTCCTGCACCTTCCGGGTGTCCTTGGCGTACTTCTTCTTGATCGCGTCGATCTGCGGCTTGACCTTCTTGACCTTCTCTTGATAGAGGGCCATCTTGACCTGCGAAGTGCGGTTGATCGGGAAGAGGGCCCCGCGCACCAGGATGGTCATCAGGATGATGGCCACTCCCCAGTTGCCGGTGATGAGGTGGAAGATCTTGAGGATCCAGAGGATCGCCGGCGCGATGGTGCCGGTGAAGAACATCCGGTAGAAGAAGGAACCTCCGTAGTCCACGTCGTGGACGATGGTGTCCAGGGGACGGAAGGCGGCTTGGGAGAGGAGGTCGGGATCCTTCGGCCCCAGATACCAAGCGAAGCGGCGACTGTCCCGCGCCCCCCCCGCCTGGGGAACGTGGAGCTGGAAGTCCCCCGCTACCGAGGTTCGGGTCCAGGCTCCGCGGTATTGGCTCTTCCGCAGTTCGGCGATCCGGCTGCTCGCGTGCGCATTCAGGGCCAGGATCCGGTTGGCGGGCAGGGAGGTCTCGGCCACGAGTTCCTCGGTCGTGGCTTCCCGCCCGAGTTCGGCACGCAGAGCGACCTGGGCGCGGAGGAGGCGAGTGAGCTGTTCCTGATCGTCCGGCCCGAGACCGTCGAGCAACTCCTTCTGGAAGGTCAGACTGTCGAAGAGGACCTCGCAAGTGGCGCCGCGGAAGGGTCGGTCCAGGGGGCGGATCGCATTCAGGAAGTACTTCGAGCCCTCGACCACGAAGGCGTAGAGCCCATTCCACTTCTCGGCCAGGTCACGCCGCGGCGGCAGATTCCCCGAGGGGTGGAAGATCTCCATCTCCTCGACCTCGCCGTTCTGCAAGCGGGCGGCGGCGGCGTAGGGATGGCGGTAGAAACGATCCTGGACCTTGAAGATGCCCCCTCCCGTTCCGAGCCGCAGCCCGAGGTCGCCGATCACCGAACCCTGGACCTCCGGGGTGGCCTCGGCCGCGATCTCGACCTCGATCTGGTGCTGCTCGGGGGAAGGTTGGCCGTCGGCGTCCCGGGCCCCCGAGAGGTGCAGGGTCTTGGAGAGCTTCACCCCGGTGGGAGTGACCAGGGTGAAGACCACCCG
>CAYVRL010000530.1:0-1698 GCA_964454065.1 uncultured Planctomycetales bacterium
AGATCTAGGCATACCAGGAATTTGTTTGGGTTTCGGCTCGACCCCCATATATTGAGGCCCACGGAGGGAAACACCTTGGGACGACTGGAAAAGAAGATCATTGCCGCCGCACTCGCCCTGGTCGGAATCATGGTTTGCGTCGTGGTCTATCGCGGTCTGGACCAGCATTCCCAACGGGCCCTGGAAGGCGCTTCGATGGATCTCAGTGCGAGCTGGAACGATCCCGCGGACCGGGCCGAAACGCCTCCCACGGCTCCGACCTCGGCGGTCGCGACCCCTGGGGAGGCGCTGGTCACCGCGGTTCCCCCGACCGAGGACGCCGCTGCGCCGCCCCAGTCCCGGGATCCGCTGGAACCGTTGCTCGCCATTCCCGCGCTCGCATCCGGCGACTCGGCGGCGGCCGGATCCGCGGAGGCCCTGGAAGCCCAGCCCCTGGATCTGGACCAGCTCTGGGACGAGGAAGTGCGGACTTGCAAGGTCCTCCCCGGCGACACCTTGATCCGGATCGCGCGCCGGGAAGTCGGGACCAGCGTCCAGGCGGTGCTGGACGAGATCCGGCTCCTGAACGAGGGCCTGCGCGAGGACCGGCTGATGCCCGGGCAGGAGATCCAGCTCCCGGGAGCGCGGCGGGTGGCGGCGCTGACCGCCGCCGCCAAGGAACCCGCGGCGCTGACGGTCCCCTCCGCTCCTCCCGCTGGAGCGGCCAGGGGCGGGCGGCGACACACGGTGGTGGCGGGCGACACCCTTTGGGGACTGGCCCAGAAGTACTACGGCAACGGTGCCCTGAAGGATCGGATCTACGAGGCCAACCGCGCCTCGCTCGGTGATCAGGACGTGTTGCGCATCGGCATGGTCCTGGTGATCCCCGAGAAGTAGGCCGTGATCGGCGCGGTCCCGGACGAGCGCCTGCTGCTCGGGATCGGCTCGGGGACGTCGGCCGATGCGCTGGATCTAGCGCTGGTGCGAGTCCGGGGGCGCGGTGGCGACCGTAGGGTTTCGGCGTGCGCCGCTGCGGAACGTCCGCTTCCGCCCGAACTCCAGGCGCGGATCCGCGGCGAGGGGGAGTGGTCTCCAGGGGCTCTCGCGGGACTGAACGCCGCTTTCGGCCGTTTCGCCGCCGCCGCCGCCGAGTCCTTCCTGGCCGAGTTCGGGGTGGCGCCGGGGCGTGTCTGGGCGGTCGGTTCGCACGGCCAGACCTTGTTCCACCACGATGGGGATCCGGCGGCCGGGAGTCTGCAAGTCGGCGAGCCGACCCTGATCGCCACGCGCCTCGGAGTTCAAGTGGTGGCGGATTTCCGCTGGGGGGATCTGGCCCTCGGAGGCCAGGGAGCCCCGATCTCACCCTATGCCGACTGGGTGTTGCATCGGAAGCGGGCTCCACTCGCCATCCTCAATCTGGGTGGAATCGCGAATTTGACCTGGCTTCCGGGGCCGGACCGAGCGCCCCGGGCGTGGGATTGTGGGCCCGCCAATGGGCCCTTGGATGCGCTGGTCCGGCAAGCGGGAGGAGGGGAATACGACCGCGACGGCCGCCTCGCTCGGCGGGGGCGCCCGATCCCGGGGCTACTCTCGGAACTCCAGCGGGATCCTTTCTTCAGCCGCTCCCTCCCGCGCAGCACCGGACTCGAGCGCTTCGGAGCGGGACTCGCCCGGCGGATGCGGGCCGCTTTCCCGGCGGCCTCGCTCGAGGATCTGCTG
>CAYVRL010000531.1:0-1694 GCA_964454065.1 uncultured Planctomycetales bacterium
ACGGGCAATGGCCGCCTGGAGGACCGTGGAGATGAGTCCACGCCGTTCCGATCCCTACCCGAAAGACACAGCCATCGCCGTGGATTGGCTGAGGGCGGAAGCCTTGTCGGGATAGCGGCGCCGACCACCCGCTTCAGACGCTTGGTTCGGGGCTGGGGGCGGCGGCGGGGGTCGGGGTGGGGAAGTAGTCTTGCAGGGGGCGGACGCGGATGCCCTCGTGGAGCAGGGCTTCGATGCCCTCGACCGCGGCGGTGGCGGCGCTGATCGTGGTCAAGCAGGGGATGTTCGCCTGATAGGCCTCGGTGCGGATCATGAAATCGTCGTGGCGGGTCACCTTGCCCAGCGGCGTGTTGACGATCAGGTCCACCTCGCGGTTCTTGATCAGGTCCACCACGTGCGGGCGGCCCTCGTGCACCTTGTTGACCCGCTCCACCGTCAGCCCGTGGCGGCGCAGGATCCGCCAGGTGCCGTCGGTCGCAACCAATTGGAAACCCAGGGCCGCCAGCGAGCGCGCCACCATCACCACCTGCCGCTTGTCGGAATCCTTCACCGTGATGAAGACCCGGCCGGTGGTGGGGAGCGTCCGCCCCGCGGCATCACTCGCCTTCGCGAAAGCCATGCCGAAGGAATCGTCGATCCCCATGACCTCCCCGGTGGAGCGCATCTCCGGACCGAGATCGGCCCGCGCCCCCGGGAACTTCGCGAAGGGGAAGGCCGGGGCCTTGACCGCGATGTGACGGGCGATCTCCGGTTCCTCGACCCCGAGTTCCTCCAGCCGCGCGCCGGCCATCACCTGGGTGGCGATGCGCGCCAGCGGCAGCCCCGTGGCCTTGGACACGTAGGGCACCGTGCGCGAGGCGCGGGGATTGACCTCCAGCACGTAGACCCGCTCCCCCCGCACCGCGAACTGCACGTTCATCAGCCCGATCACCCCGAGTTCCAGCGCCATCGCCCGGGTCGCGGCGCGGATCTCCTCCTCGACCGCGCTGCCCAGGGTGATCGAGGGGATCACGCAGGTGGAATCCCCGGAGTGGATCCCGGCCTCCTCGATGTGCTCCATGACCGCGCCGATCACCACCCGCCGCCCGTCGCAGACGCAGTCCACGTCCACTTCCACCGCGTCCTCCAGGAAACGGTCGATCAGGACCGGATGCTCCGGCGAGACCCGCACCGCCTCGGTCATGTAGCGGCGCAGATCCGGCTCGTCGTAAACGATTTCCATCGCCCGTCCGCCGAGCACGTAGCTGGGCCGCATCAGCACCGGGTAGCCGATCTCCCGCGCCGCGACCGCGGCTTCCTCGGGCGAGGTGGCGATGTCGTTACGAGGGGCGCGCAACCCCAACTTGTCGAGCATCTCGGAAAAACGGCCGCGGTCCTCGGCGCGGTCGATGGCCTCCACCGGAGTGCCCAGGATCGGAATCCCGGCCTCGGCCAGCCCCCAGGCCAGGTTCAGCGGCGTCTGCCCCCCGAACTGCACGATCACCCCCTCGGGCCGCTCGCGCTCGCAGACCGCCAGCACGTCCTCGTGGGTCAGGGGCTCGAAGTAGAGCCGGTCGCTGATGTCGTAGTCGGTGCTGACCGTCTCCGGGTTGGAGTTGACCATGATCGATTCGATCCCCATCGCCCGCAGCGCCAGCGAGGCGTGCACGCAGCAGTAGTCGAACTCGATGCCCTGGCCGATGCGGTTCGGCCCG
>CAYVRL010000532.1:0-1685 GCA_964454065.1 uncultured Planctomycetales bacterium
CGGCTTGCCGTGGTACAGAATTTGGCGGGAGGATCGGTCCCCTCCACGGGTTTCGACCTCTACTTGCGCGATGCTCGAGATTCTCGCCCAGCATCGGAAGGAAACAAGACGCCCCTCCTTCGCTTGAAATCCTTCCGTTCCTGGGAGGACCTGAAGATCCGCAAGGTGCAGGTCGACCCCTTGGGCCGGATCTTTCCCGCGAACGACTAAAGCTCCTCCTGGATCCGGCCGAAAGGAGTGGGCCCCGATCCGGGAGGATTCGCTGAAACGGACCGTCGCTGTCTCGACTCCGGGCATCCAACTTTCGGTTCTCCATGCCCGCTTGGTCGTTCGGAATGATTCCGCGACCTTGGCCCGGATTCCGGTCGAGGACATCGGCGTGCTGGTCCTCGAGGGCCCCGGGGTCTCCGTATCCTCCGGAGCCCTCCAAGCCCTCTCCGGCAACGGGGCCTCTCTCCTGGTCTGTGACCAGCGCCACCTGCCCAGCGGGATGCTCCTGCCCCTTGCCGCCAACGGCCTCCACGCGGAAAGGATTCGGCACCAGGCTTCGGCCTCCAAGCCTTTGCGCAAGAACCTCTGGTCTCGCATTGTCGCCGCCAAGATCCGGAACCAGAAGACCTTGCTCCCGCCGGGCCCCCAGTCCAAGCGTCTCTCGGTCCTGGAACGAAGGCTCCGAAGTGGGGACCCAGAGAACCTGGAGGCCCAAGCGGCCAGGATCTATTGGTCCCGGCTCTTCCTCGCCCTTCCCCTCGAGGAATCACCTTTTCGTAGACAGCGGGGAGGTCCTTTCCCCAACCCCCTCCTCAACTACGGGTACGCCGTCCTTCGAGCCGCAACGGCGCGGGCGCTCTGCGGCGCGGGTCTCCATGCAGGGATCGGAATTCATCATCGGAATCGCTACAGCGGCTACCCGCTCGCGGACGATTTGATGGAGCCCTATCGGCCCTGGGTGGACCGTGCGGTCCGCCGCGCGGTCGAGGAGGGATGCCGTGAAATCGACAAGAGAGGGAAACAGACCGTTCTCGAAGTCCTCGGAGAAACGGCGCGCACGAGCGCTGGCACCGGACCGCTGATGGTTTGCTTGGAACGTACCGCGGCTTCCCTGGCAACCGCCTTCAGCCTGTCCGCCAAGGAAGGAAGAGCGGCTGGGGAGTGTGCCAAGGAATTGGATCTACCCGACCTTCCGGGCTCGGAATGATGTGGGTGAGCGGATACAGGGCCATGTGGGTACTCGTCCTCTTCGACTTGCCGGTGAAGACCAAGGCACAACGAAAGAGGGCCACCCGATTCCGAAACAGTCTGGTGAAGGATGGATTCGACATGATCCAATACTCGGTTTACTCTAGAGCCTGCTCCAGTGAGGAAAAGGCCGCTGTTCACCGCTACCGAGTTCGACATATCCTGCCCCCCGAGGGGCGGGTCAGGATCTTGCTCTTTACGGACAAACAGTATGCCCGAATGGAATGCTACCAAGGAGAAATCCCCACTCCCGTGGAACGAATGCCTCGTCAGCTCGATCTATTCTGATGGAAACCATCCGCAACCCCATTGTTTTTATGGAGTTGCGGATGGTCTAGTGTAACTGGTCAGAGCCCGGGACCGATTCCCAACCTTACGGACGACTGTAATCGGCCTTCCCCAAGTGTAACTGGTCAGAGCCCGGGACCGATTCCCAACGGACTTCT
>CAYVRL010000533.1:0-1673 GCA_964454065.1 uncultured Planctomycetales bacterium
ACCACCATGGCCCGGTCCGCACCGGCGACTGCCAATCCTGCCACGACCCCCATGGTTCCGACGTTCCCGCGTTGCTGGCGCGAAACTACCCCCGCCATTTCTATGCTTCCTTCGATCTGAAGGAGTACGGGCTCTGCTTCGGCTGCCACGAACAATCCCTGGTCATGGAAGCGGAGACGACCACCCTGACCGGATTCCGTCAGGGGTCCAAGAACCTCCATTACGTCCACGTCCACCGCGAGCCCAAGGGACGGACCTGCCGCGCCTGCCACGACGTCCATGCCTCGAAACACCCGAAGCACATCGCCGATTCGGTTCCCTTCGGGCGCTGGAGCATGCCCATCCATTTCGAAGAACTTCCCGACGGGGGAACCTGCAGCCCGGGCTGTCATGGTACTCGGACCTATCGTCGGGACGGCGAGCTACCCACGGGGGTGACTGGATGAAGCTCCAGCCCGGCGCTCTCCTGGCCGCCGCCGCGATCACGGCCTCCTTGCTCACGACTCCGGCGTCCACCCAGGACCCCGCGGAGCACCTGACCGTGTTCCGCAAACTGGCGGTCGGAGGGACCTTTCCCTCCCTCGAGGTCTTCGGTCCCGACGGGAAGGCGGTGATCTACACCCCCACTCCGGGCCAACCCACCCTGATCGCATTCCTGCGGCCCGATCAGGAAAGCTCCCGGGCGCTGCTCTCCTTCCTGCGCGATCTCGCCCTGGAACGGAATCGCCCCGCCAGCCACTTGACGGCCATCGGGCTGGCCGGTCGCCGGGGCCCGAGTTGGAGGGAACTCGGCAAGGGTCTGCCCCGCGAGCTGGCGCTCTTCACGGACGCGGGAAGGGTCAGCCGGACTCTCGGACTGATCGTGCTGCCGAGCGTGGCGGTTCTGGATTCCAAGGGCCGCATGGCCCGGGCCTACGTCCTCTACGACCCGGAGGCCGGGGCCCAAATGCGCGCCGACCTGGCGGCCCTCGCCGAGGGACGCGACCCGGCTTCCGCCGACCCGGCGGAGCGAGCGGCCCGGCGGTTTCGTCACCTGGGCCGCAGCGCCATCGCCTTGCAAGCCGAGGGGAAGCTGGACGAAGCCCTGGCCATGCGTCTGGAGCGTCTCTCCCTCGGTTTGGAGAGCGCGCAAGCGGAATTCGAGGTCGGCCAGACCTATTTCCTCCTCCGCCAGTATCCCCAGGCCGCGGAGCATCTCGAAGCGAGCCTGGCCGCGGGCGCGACCCTACCCGCTCGAATCCTCCTGGGCCGGACCAAGGCTCGACTCGGTCGCCTCGAGGAAGCTCGCACCGATCTGATGGCTCTACTCGACCAGGCGACCGACCCGGCCGTGGTACACCGCGAACTGGCCGAGATCTTCCGCAAGCTCGGGGACACCCATCGGGCCCTGGTCCATCTCAAGGCGGCGATCGAGGCCCGACGGGGGGCGACCCAGGAGGACTCCCATGGCCAGGACTGAGGGGCGCCGCCTGCGCATCGGGCTCCCGAGCCTCCTGCTCTGCTGCTGTGTGGCTGCACCCCTTCCCGCAGCCGCGCAAGGAACGGCGGGGCGCGGAACGCTGGGTTCCCGTGCACCGGAATTCCTGCTCGAAGGACCCACCGGAGCCACCACCCGCTTCCCCGACCGCAGATCGGGAGAGGTGGACCTGACGGTGGTGGTCATGTCGATTCGG
>CAYVRL010000534.1:0-1671 GCA_964454065.1 uncultured Planctomycetales bacterium
GGATCCTGCTCGCCCGGGCCGCCTGCGGGGCACGGGTCGCGGTCATCCCCAAACCCGGTTTCTCCACCGCTGCCGGCTACTTCGGGGTTCGCTTCGGAAGTACCGATACCCGTTTCCGCGACCCTTCCGGTCGTTTGCGCGAGGTGCCGGACGGCAGTGCTCACTTCCTGGAACACAAACTCTTCGAAGGCCGCGAGGAAAAGGTCTTCGATCGCTTCGGGAGGCTCGGTGCCGAGTTCAACGGCGGCACCGGTTTCCACACCACCAGCTACTACTTCGTCTCCGCCGGGCGCTTCGACGATTGCCTGGAGGTCCTCCTGGATTTCGTGCAGCACCCCCTACTCACCGCGGAGCGGGTGGAGAAGGAGAAGGGCATCATCGAGCAGGAGGTGCGCATGTACGAGGACCATCCCGGGTATCGCGGGATCTTCCTCCTGCACCGCGCCCTCTACGCCCGCCACCCGCTGCGGATCCCCCCCGGCGGCACCGTGGAGTCGGTGCGCGCGACCACGGTCGAGGATCTGGAACTCTGCTTCGATTCCTTCTACCGTCCGCAGCGGTTGTGCTTGGCGGTGGCGGGCGATTTCGATCCCGAGGTCGTGCAGGCTCGGATCGAGGAGCGCTTGGATCCCGCCCGTCCGGGCGAGCCCACCCGCGAGTCGGTGGAGGAAGGGGAGTTGCCCGCCGCCGAGCGCCTGGAGGAGGAATTCCCGGTGACCCGTCCGATGGTCTGGCTGGGTTTCCGGGAACGGCGGGGGAGTGGCCTCGGCCCGGCGCTCTTGCGGCGGCGGCTCCTCTCCTCACTGGCCATCGAGCTGATCTTCGGCGAGTCCTCCTCCTTCCACGAGGACCTCTACCGCGCGGGGGTGATCGACGACAGTTTCCAGAGCGGCTACAGCTGCGACGCGGACTACGGCTACGCGGTCTTCAGCGGCCAGACCGAGGACGTGGAGGGCTGGCTCGAAGGGGTGCGCGAGGCCCTCGCGCGCTTCCGCGCCGACGGCCCGACCGCAGAGGATCTGGAACGGGTGCGGCGTGGAGCCTGGGGAGCTTACGTGAGCGGTTTCCAGGCCCCCGCGGCCCTGGCTTCCTCGGTACTACGATCGCTGCTGGACGAGAGCGCGCCCTTCGCGGCTCTGGAGGTCCTGGCTTCGGTGGACCGCGCGGCGCTCCATTCCCGTGCCGAGGAACTCTTCGACCCGGCGCGAGCCGCGATCGCGGTGCTGCGCCCGCCGCGGGCCTGATGCGGGCCTTTCTGCTCGGCCCCACCGCCTCGGGCAAGAGCGCCGTCGGGGTGGCCCTAGCGAGGCGCACGCAGGCCGAGATCCTGTCCATGGATTCGATGCTGGTCTACCGCGGCATGGACATCGGCACCGCCAAGCCGAGCCCCACGGAACGCGGCGGCGTTCCGCACCACCTGATGGATCTGGTGACGCCCGACCAGGAGTTCTCGGTGGCGCGCTGGTTGGAGGCGGCCCGCGTCGTCGAGGACGAGGTGACCGGGCGGGGGCGGTCGGCCCTCTACGTGGGTGGCACCGGTCTCTACTTCAAGGCCGCGGTCGAGGGTCTGCACCGCGGGCCGGATCTCCCCCCCGGTCTGCGCGCGGAACTCGAAGCCGAACTCGCCCGCCCCGGCGGCTGCGGGCGCCTCCGCGCCGAACTGGAGCGAGT
>CAYVRL010000535.1:0-1667 GCA_964454065.1 uncultured Planctomycetales bacterium
GGGGGGGGGGGGGGGGGCCCCCCCCCTCGCCCGCCGGGCGAGGGCCGCCCGAGGCTCCTCGTCCGGCACGGGTGGCGCGGTGAGGAACATCCGGAGCGCCGTTCCCACCGCCGCCCGGGTGAGTACCAGGAGGATCCCCACGAAGCGCCGGTGCTGGTGGCGGGCCTCCGGAAGCCGGATCAAACGTCTGCCGCTCCATGCCACCGCGGGCAGGGAGAGCAAGGCCAGGGCGGCGCAGACGAGATGGATGCGCAGCCGAAGGGGTTCGAAGTGGAAGTCGCGTCCGAAGAACTCGGCCTGCACGATCGCCGCCACCAGGGTGGGAAGCGTCAGTCCCACCAGCAGGAAATGCAAGGGGCGACGGCCCGCCCGGCCGGCGAGGACCGTAGCGACCAGCAGGAACACGACCAGTGCCAGGTTGGCCACGAAGAGCGGTCCGTTCACGGCTGGCAGGTTACCATCCCCGGCCATGCCCTTCGCTGCTCTCGCCCTCCTTTGCCTTCCTTCCCCGCAGGCGGAACCCAAGGAAGCGCAGGACGTCCCCTTCCTGATCCACGACATCCGCAGCTGGCTTCCCGGGAAGGAGCCGAGCCCCGCGCGGAGTTGGTTCCTCCACGACGGCCGACTGGAGAGGGTGCAGGACTTCGCGGCCGCACGGCGGGCCCATCCCGAAGCGGAAGTGATCGAGGCCGAACCCGACTGGCTGCTCTATCCCGGCATGGTCCACGCCGCTTTCCCGGCCCAGTTCGTGGACCTGCCCCCGAATGCCTACGCCCAGCGGAGCACCGACCCGACCACGGGACCGATTCCGGCGATGGAGTACGGGGACCATCGCAACCTCCGCACCTGGATCGCGGCCTCCGACTTCCTGGAATGGGATCCCAGCGCCGCCGAGGCCTGGCGGCGAGTGGGTTTCACCGCCGCGCAAGTGCTGCCCCAGCGTGGACTGCTCCGCGGCCATGCCGCCATGGTCCTCCTCAACGGGCGCCTCCTCGGCGATGCTCTCCTGCTCCGCGAGGGACGGGAGGTCCTTTCCCTGCGAGGCTTGCGGGGAGGGTATCCCCAGACCCCGATGGCCTCGCTGGCGGTCCTCCGACAAGTCCTACTCGACGGCGAGCGGGCGGCCGAATCCCACTCCAACAAGGAGAGTTCCCCGGACCTGAGGAGGGTTTCCTCGAGCATCTTCCTCGCCAACGGTTCGCGGGAGATCGAGAACGTCCTCGACCTGTTGCGGGACTACGCCCCCGAACAACGGGCGCTGATCCTGGGCGGGCGCGAGGCGTGGAAGCACTGCGACCGATTGCGTGAACGAGGGGTCGGGGTGCTCTACCGGCTCGACCTCCCGGACGCGCCCAAGACGGACGAGGAGCTGGGCGTGAAGGAAGGGGCCGAGCGCCCCGCCTGGCAAGCCCCCGCGGCCTTGCGTGCCGAACGACGTAGGGAACACGCCCTTCGGGTCGCGGGCTTCCGGAAGCTGAAGGAGGCCGGAGTGGCATGTGCCTTGGTTCCCTCATCCGATTGGAAGAAGACCCGGAAAGCCCTCGCCCAACTCCGCGAGGACGGCCTGAGCGACGACCAGCTCTATCGAGCCCTGAGCGTGGACGTCGTGTCCCTGCTGTCCTATACGCCCCTGCTCACGATGATCCGCGGAGACGATCTGGTCATCT
>CAYVRL010000536.1:0-1662 GCA_964454065.1 uncultured Planctomycetales bacterium
GCAAAGACTGCCATTTTGGCCGACTTCCTCTCAATCGGCAGGCTGGAGACGCAAGACCACCAAGATCGTCGGAGAACCGACCGCTCCGAGTACCGTGTACTCACCTCCATGGAGGGTCGTACTGGTGTCGAAGAGTTCCTGTCGCGAGCGGGAGTGGGAGGCAGGGGATCCGGAGGAAGCGGTTTTCGTCGGAGCCACCTCGTCGCGAAGGACCGAGAAGCGGCACTTGCTGACCGAGAGAGCGGCATTCTCGGGATCGAAAGCATCGATCCGCATCTCCAGATGGTAGTCGTCCGAGTCGTTCTCGGCGAGGAGGGACAAGCTCGTTCCCGGGGTGACCGTCGTACGGAGCAAGGCCGTGCCCACCAGGGCATAGGTAGCATCGGGGAGGAGCTGGTGCAGGTTGTCGAGCAAGTCCACCGGAAGACCCCCCGAATCCCCGGCACCGGTTCCGATCTCGGCACGCAAGACCATGCAACTCAACAGGACTTGCGCTTGCGGAACGTCCAGACCGTCCAGGAACGCCTGGATCTTCTCGACGCGATCGGGAGTGTCGCGCACTACCACCGTGCCACTGTCCTCGAGGAAGGAGAGGTTCTGAAAGGAATGGAAGTTCCCATCCTGGGTCTCGAGGGGCTGGCGGGCGAATGGCCGCAGGGCATCCCGAACGGAGTCCAGGGAAAGGTAGCGGGGCTGATAGCTGGCGGAGAGGAACTCGTCGGGACTGAGTCCGTGTACCGGGTTACCATCCAGCTTCCGGCACAGATCGAGGATGGTTTGGACCTTCTCCGGGGCATCGTAGATCAACACGGACGACCCGGAAACCGCCAGGTTCCAGCGTGGATCGCGATCCCCGACCTGGACCATCCTTCCATGGAAGGATTTCAAGGTCTGGAAGAGCGAAGCGGGATCCACTTTCTTCGGCTGGTAGTTCTCCAGCACAACCTGATCCGGGGCCAACCGGACCACCGTTTCCTTCGCATCCTCCATCGGCACCGTCTCCGACTCCAGGTCCAGCCCTTCCGAGTCGGGAGCATCCAGTTGCTTCAAGAGATCCGTCATCTCTTGGATGTGCTCCGGCGTGTCGTAGAGCAGTAGATCGTCGCCGATCAAACCGATGTTGTCGAGGACCCGACCGTCTTCGAAGACCAATCGGCGGGAATAGAAATCGGTGATGAGCCCGTAGAGATCCTTCAAGCTCGTGTAGCGGGGACGATAGCGAAGGAGGACGACATCCTTCGGGGTGAGGGTCTCCGGCTGGAGGACCGGGGCGTCGGGCGGGGAGGGCGGGGTGACGGCCTGCTGCGCGGGAGTGGCGCGGGCGGGAAAACCCACGGAGAGCATCGTGAAGAGCAGCAAGGTGACGGAGCGAATGAGTTCCATGGTCTTCTTCGGGAGTTCGTTCAGAGCGGGTTGCGGAGCAAGGTCAAGCGGACGGGACCGGAGCGCAACACCACCCGACGGGGATCGAGGTTCTCCAGGATCTCCACCGGCGGCAGCGCGGAGGCGGCGCGGGTCGTTTGCGGATTCGGGGCGGGAAGGGGCTCTTGGCCCTCGAACAAGAAGAGGGCGGCGGGCAGGAGGAACGGAAGCAGGGCGATGGCCCAGGGCAGGCGGCGAACCCGAGGGGCTCGGGCGAGCTCGGGGACCTCGAGCGCGGCC
>CAYVRL010000537.1:0-1661 GCA_964454065.1 uncultured Planctomycetales bacterium
GTCTAGGGGCGGTGGTGGAAGCGGAGGAGGGGCTGGCCCGGGTTCGGGGGCCTTCACGGTTGGAGGGTGCGGAGGTCCTCGCCAGCGATCTGCGGGCCAGTGCCGCCCTGGTGCTCGCGGGGCTGGCCGCACGGGGGCGGACCGTGGTCCATCGGGTCTATCACTTGGATCGTGGTTACGAGGGCCTGGAGGGAAAGCTCTCGGGACTGGGAGGCCGGGTGCTCAGGCGCGTGGACGGCCAGGCCCCCTGAGGCGTAGAATCCCGGGCTCCGCGCGGTCTTCCCGTCCACCGGATCGCCTCGATGCTCGAGAACCTCACCCAATCCTTCGCCAAGGTCGTCGACCGTTTCCGCGGTCCCGGCAAGCTCTCCGAAGCGGACGTCCAGGCCGCGATGCGGGAGGTCCGTCGCGCCCTCCTGGAGGCGGATGTCCACTTCCAGGTAGCCAAGGACTTCAGCGCTCGAGTCGCTGAACGCCTCGTCGGAGGGGAGCGCCTGGCCGCGGTCCGCGGCGCCGATCAAGCCATTCACGCGTTCCACGAGGAACTCCGGGCCTTGATGGCGAGTCCGGATCCGGCCCTTCCGCGCAATCCGGGTCATCCGATGGTGCTCCTCCTCGCTGGCTTGCAGGGAGCGGGCAAGACCACCACCGCCGCCAAGCTCGGGGTTTGGTTGCGGGAACGCCAGAACCGCAAGGTCCTGCTCGCCGCCTGCGACCTCCAGCGTCCCGCTGCGGTGGACCAGCTCCAGACCCTGGGAGCGCAACTCGGCCTGGACGTCCACGCGGAGGCTCCGGGGCCGGGGGTGGACCCTCGCGGGGTCGCGGAACGGGCGCTGCGGCGCGCCCAGGAAGGCCGCTACGATGCCCTGATCGTCGATTCGGCCGGCCGCCTGCATGTGGACGATGCCTTGATGGACGAGATCACCGGGGTGGCCGCGGTCCTGCGCCCGGATGCCACCTATCTGGTCCTCGACGCGATGACCGGTCAGGATGCGGTGGAGTCCGCCCGCTCCTTCAGCCAGCATCTGGATCTCCGCGGGGTGGTCCTCACCAAGATGGACGGGGACGCACGGGGCGGGGCGGCCCTGTCGGTGCGTGAGGTCACCGGAAAACCGGTTTGTTTCCTCGGGGTGGGGGAGAATCCCTCCGATCTGGAGGAATTCGACGCGGGCCGCCTTGCGGGGCGGATCCTCGACATGGGAGACGTCGTGGGCCTGGTGGAGAAGGCCCAGGAGGCGGTGGAGGAGGAGAAGAGCGCCGAGGACTACCTGCGGATGATGCAGGGGAGGTTCACGATGGAGGATCTCCTCGACCAGTTCCGGATGATGAAGAAAATGGGGAGCATGAAGAAGTTGTTGGGCATGCTTCCCGGAGCCGGTAGAATGTCCGGCCTTTTGGACGCGGTGGACGAGAGCCAGTTCTCCCGGATCGAGGCCATCGTCCTGTCCATGACGCCCACCGAGAGGCTCCATCCGGAACTCATCAAGGCCCAACGCCGACGGCGCATCTCGCGCGGCAGCGGAACCCAGGTGAGCGACGTGAATCGGCTCCTCCGATCCTTCCAGGAAATGCAGAAGCAAATGAAGTCGCTCGGCAAGATGATGCGTGGCGGACGCTCCAAGAAGCGCCTGCTCCAGCAACTGAACCAGAGCGGCAAGCTT
>CAYVRL010000538.1:0-1651 GCA_964454065.1 uncultured Planctomycetales bacterium
CCAACTCCGCGCCAGGGCCTCCGCCGACCGCCCTTACACCGTGAAAGGGATCGAACTCGTTCCCGGTTCCCAGGAGCTGGCGATCGACCTGGGGGGAGGGCGGATTCGGGGGATGATCCTGCGTGAGGATCGACCGGTCGTGGACGCCGCGATCAAACTGGCTCCAGCTTCCGAAGGCGGCGAACATACCACGGTTTCTTCCATTTCGATCATGAGTGCCAGTTCCGCTGGGGAAGCGCCGGTGGTCGAGACCAGGGAGTTCATTCCGGGCGAAAGTAGTTTGCGGAGCCGTTCCGACGGCAGTTTCCTTTTCCAGGACGTGCCGGCGGGATCCTGGAGGATTCACGTGGAATCGCCCGGATCCCCCAAGTGGAATTCGGAAGTGCTCACGAGTGACGGAGTCTCCGAAATCGATTTGGGAACGATCCTCCTCCACGGCGCGGGTTCGGTCCAAGGCAAGATCCTGGGATTGCCCGCGAGGAAGGCCGACGAGAACCGCTTCTCCCCGATCATGGTTTCCTTGCTGGACGAGCAGGGCGAGAACGTCGGATTCACCTTTCCCTCCGCGGAAGGTCTTTATTCCTTCGAGGACGTTGCGCCTGGACGTTACCATCTGAGGGTGGGGGTGCCCGGCCGAGAAGGGGACCGCTTGGAATCGGCGGTCTTCGACATCCATGCCGGGGACACCACTCACTTCGATTTCACCCTCCCCTGAATGTCATCGACCTTCCGTTCGCCGCGCGCTGCATGGTCGAGCTGGCTCCTCCAGCTGCTGGCGGCGGGGATACTCGGCCAGACCCTGTACTTCAAGTTCACTGGAGCTCCGGAAGCCGTGGCGCTCTTCGAAGCACTCGGTGCGGAGCCCTGGGGGCGTTACGTCACCGGCGGACTCGAGGCCGTGGCCGTGGTCCTGCTGCTCAGCGGTCGAGGCTCTGTGCTCGGCGCCCTGCTCGCTTCGGTCCTGATGGTCGGCGCGGTCGGCGCCCACTTGACCCGCCTGGGGATCGAGGTGAACGATGACGGCGGTGCGCTCTTCCTGATGGCACTGGTCACGCTTTTCGGATCCCTCGTGGTCATCTACCTACGCCGCCGTCAACTCCCTTGGAGCGGCAAATCCCTCCCTTGATCCCCTACCCCGCTCGCGGGCGGGAGAGGGGCGCGGGGTTTGGGGGGCTAGGAAACGGGCTCGGTGGCCGCCATCTTGGCGCGCAATCCGTTGTCCAGAGCTTCCAGGAATTCCTCGGTAGTGAGCCAGGGGGTGTCGCCTCCGACGAGGAGGGCCAAATCCTTGGTCATCCTCCCGGATTCCACCGTTTCCACGCACACTTCTTCGAGGGCGTGGGCGAAGTCGGCCAACTCCCCGTTGTCGTCCAGCTTGGCGCGATGGAGCAGACCGCGGGTCCAGGCGAAGATCGAAGCGATCGGATTGGTGGAAGTCTTCTCGCCCTGTTGATGGCGCCGGTAATGCCGGGTAACCGTGCCGTGCGCGGCCTCGGCTTCCACGGTCCTCCCATCGGGGCTCATCAGCACCGAGGTCATCAATCCCAAGGAACCGTAGCCCTGGGCGACGATGTCGGACTGCACGTCGCCGTCGTAGTTCTTGCAAGCCCAGACGAAGCCACCGTGACCCTTCAGTACTTGAGCGACCATG
>CAYVRL010000539.1:0-1634 GCA_964454065.1 uncultured Planctomycetales bacterium
ACGAGATCCGGCCCCGCTTCGGGCTGATGCGCGGCCGCGAGTTCATCATGAAGGACGCCTATTCCTTCGACGCCACGCCGGAGGGCATGCAGCGCTCCTACGAGCGGATGCGGGAGGTCTATCGCGCGATCTTCAGCCGTTGCGGTTTGCGTTTCACCCCGGTCGAGGCCGATAGCGGCGCGATCGGTGGCAGTGGTTCCGAGGAGTTCATGGTCGATGCCGAAACCGGAGAGGATGCGATCGCGGTCTGCCGCGCCACGGGTTACGCCGCAAATCTGGAGAAGGCGGTCTCCCGGATCGCGCTTCCTCCCGAGCCCAGGGAGGAGCTTCCGATGCACAAGGAGGCCACTCCCGAGGCCCGCAGTTGCGAGGACTTGAGGACCCTCTTCCCGGAGCTTCCGCTCGAGCGGATGCTCAAGACCGTGCTCTATCGCGCGGTGAGTGGGGACGAAGAGCAGACCGTTGCCGTGATGTGTCGCGGAGATCGGGAGATCAACGAGGTCAAACTCCTCAACCACCTGGGCTGCACGGCCCTGGAACTCGCTGACGAGGAACGGGTTCGGGCGGCCACGGGGGCCGAGCCCGGCTTCGCCGGTCCGCTGGGATTGGACCCTTCGGTGCGCCTACTGGCGGACCATTCGGTAGTGGGCGTTCGCGGCTTCCTCTGCGGGGGAAACGAAACCGGGACCCACTACCTGGATGTGTACTTCGGCCGTGACTTGCCGCAGCCGGAAACCGCAGACTTCGGCCTGGTCCAGGCCGGCGATCGGACCGTGGAGGGCGAAGGCGAGATCGAGATCACCCGCGGGATCGAAGTCGGCCATATCTTCCAGCTCGGGACCAAGTACTCCGAAGCGATGGGAGCCCTCTTCGTGGACGAGCGGCAGCAGCGGCGCCCCCTGTGGATGGGTTGTTACGGAATTGGAGTGTCGCGGGTCGCGGCCGCGGCCATCGAACAGAACCACGATCGGAACGGAATGATCTGGCCGCTGCCGATCGCTCCCTACGCGGTGCACCTGATCCAGATGAAGGTCGGCGACGAAGCGCAGGATGCCCTGGCCGCGGGGCTGCACGATCGGCTCGAGCGGAGTGGCGTGGACGTACTCTGGGACGATCGCAGGAAGGTCAGCCCCGGCGCCAAGTTCAAGGACGCCGACCTGATCGGGATGCCGCTGCGGATCGTGGTCGGTCGCGACGCGGCCGAGCGCAGGGTCGAATGGAGTCTTCGCGCCGGAGGTGAGCGGGAGGTCCTCTCCGCCGCGGATGCCCTCGTCCGTGCCCAAGCAGCTTGCGCCGAGCAACGCCGATGAGATCCAACCGCTTCCTGTCCTGGGGGATCGGTGGACTCCTCCTCGGTTGCGCCGCCTGCGTTCCCGACGTTTCCCAGGATCGGCCTCTGCGAGCTTGGGGGCGCTTCGACACTCCCCTCGAGTATTCCGCCACCGTCTCCTGGCGCGATGCCGGTCGAGCGCTCGGCAAGACCGTGGCCGTGGAGGGGAAGGTGGTTCGCGCTTTCAATAGCGGCCGAGCCTGTTTCCTGGATTTCACCGAGAACTGGAAAGGGACTTTCCAAGGGGTGATCTTCGCCTCCAATTTCGGGGACTACCCGCGTCCCCCCGAGGAGCTCTTCCTGG
>CAYVRL010000540.1:0-1625 GCA_964454065.1 uncultured Planctomycetales bacterium
GGAGAGCACCTGTTTCCAATCGCCGGTGGCGCCGAAGGAATTGGCGAAGGGCCAGGCGAGTTGGACCGCGATCAGCACCCCGACCAGCATTCCGACGAAACCCCAGATCAGGGTCGCGGCCAGGAACTTACGGACGATCGCGTCGTCGTAGGAATAGCGCTCCATCCGAGCGCCGACTTGGGGAGGGGACTCGAGACTCGTGGTCATCCTGGAATCCATGCGGGGGGCACGGTGGCTCAGGATAAACCCCTATTCCACCCCTATCCAGGTGTTCTTTTCCGGGTTCCCATCCTGCGGGGCCCCCTCGGCCCCGGACCGGGGACGACCCCACTCAGGCCAGCAGGAAGTTCTCCAGATCTCCGAGCAGTTCCGCCAATCCGTGTCCCTCCTGACAGAGGGTCCGGAAGATCGCTTGTTCCAGTTCCCGAGGTGCCTTGGGGTTCAGATCCCGCGGTCGCGGGTAGCCCAGGAAGAAGGAGAGGCTCAGTTCGCGCTCCTCGGGCAGCGCTCGCCCGCCGCCGCCCGCGTGCTCCCAGGGAACCTGATCGAAGGGCAAGGCTCCGCACAACAGTTCGTAGAGGAGGATCGCGAAGCCCTGGGCGTCTCCCTTGGAGTCGTGAAGGAGGAAGGGATTGTAATGGGGAGTCGCAACCAGGAGGTCCGGACGCCCGCTCTCGGGCATCGGATCGATCAGGACCACCCGGTCGTCCTCGGTGATGAACAGGTTCTCCGGCTTGATGTCCCCGTGGCATTTCCAAGTTCCCGTTTCCACCAGGTCCGCCAGAGCGCGGAGCGCCTCGACCAGCCAGCGGAGTTTCACTCCTTCCAGGGAACGGATCCGCTCTCGCAGCGTGGCCCCCTTCAGAAGTTCCAGGACCAGAACGGGGCGTCCCTCGGCCTCCAGCGACTCATGGAGACGGACCACGCCGCGCCCCGCGGCTCGGCGGAGCAGCTCAGCCTCCCCGTAAAGGAGTTCATCCACCTCATTCGCGTCGACGACTTCGGGCCGTGGCCCCTCCGCCGCCCCCAGGAAGAGGGCCTCCGCCGGAGTTTCGTCGGGGCTGATCCGAACCGGATCCCGGAGGGAAGTCACTTCGGCGAAACGCGAGAGGAACCGCCCTCCTCCACGGTCGTCCCCGATCTTCAGCGCCACCCGAGCGCCTCCAGGGGCTTCGGCCTCGAAGACCTGAGCGAATGCGCCCCGACCGAGAAAGCCCGTGATCTCGTAGCCGCCTACGACCTGCCCGGTTTGGATTCGGATCATGCTCCCATTCGCTCCTTCCCCCCTCCTTCGGCCCTTTTCGGCTCGGCCTTAAGATCCAGGCTTCCATCCGGCTCCCCCCCACCCCGATGCCCTCCCTACGCCGCCCCGCCCTCGACCCCGAAGTCGCCCAAAAACTCCGTGAAGCGGGCCGGATCGCCCGTGGAGCACGGGAACTCGGGGTCTCCTTGATCCGACCCGGGGCGAGCCTGCTCGAAGTCATGGAGGCCGTGGAAACCTACATTCGGGATCACGGCGCCGGTCCCGCCTTTCCCGCCCAGACCAGCCGGAACCAGATCGCGGCCCATTACTGCCCCGCCCCGACCGACTCCACCCGCTATCGAGAGGAGGACGTGGTCAAGAT
>CAYVRL010000541.1:0-1621 GCA_964454065.1 uncultured Planctomycetales bacterium
AAGAACGGTTCTGTAGGTTCCCGACCCCGGTGGCTCAAGCGGGTTCGGAGAGGACTGGATTCTCCAGGCGTCCGAGGGGGCCCGCCTCTACGACCAGGCGGTCGCCGGGGTGGATCGGAGCGACCCCGGCCGGTGTCCCGAGGAAGACCAGGTCTCCGGGCAGGAGGGGACACCAGCGGGAGATCTCGGCCAGGGCGGCGGCGGGAGGCCACAGGAAATCACGGAGCGGAGCCTCCTGGCGTAGCTCGTCGTTGACGAAGCCTCGCAGGAGGATCCCGTCGAGAGGTCCGAGTTCGGCCGCGGGGACCCATTCCGGCCCGATGGGGCCGAAGGTCGCCAGGTTCTTGGAGCGCAGCCAGGGCCAGTGACGTTCTCGATCGGCGATCTGCTGGCTTCGCGCGGTGATGTCGTTGCCCAGGGCGTAGGCGGCGATCGCGGAGGAGGCACGCTGAGGGGTGGCGCCGTACAAGGCCGACCCGACCAGGACCACCACTTCGGCTTCCGGGTCCACGCGGCTGGTGAGCCAGGCGGGAATCCGCACCGCTTCTCCGGGACCGATCAGGACCTCCGGGAGCTTCGCGAACCAGACCAGGTCCTCGGAGGAGGGGGCGTGCCCGAACTCGCGTGCGTGGGCGGCGAAATTCCGGCCCACCGCGAGTGCCTTGCCGGGTCGCCCGGGACGGAGCAGCGGCCAAGCGGCGGCCTCGACGGGGGAGGCGGCGGCGAGCAGCCGGGAACGACGGGCCGAGTCCAGCAGGAAGGGAGCCGCTTCGGCGAGATCGTCGGCGAGGCCGGCCGCGCTCAGATCCAGGAAGTTCCCGTCCTCGTGCCACAACCAGTGCGGAGCCTGGTCGGGCCCGAGGGCGCGACGGAGCCGTTTCACCGACGCGCGGCCTGGAGGGCGTCCAGCGCGTAGGAAGTGCAGAGGACCGGATTGCCTTCCCACCAGCGCTGGGCATCGGAGTTCACCCAGGAACCGTCCGCGTGCTGCAGGTCGGCGAGTTTGGCCACGAGTTCGGCGCGCCAGTCGTGGAGGCTGCCGTCCGCGCCCTTCAGGTGGTCGAGGCCGGCGGCCGAAAGCGCCTCGGCGAGGGACAAGTAGTAGTAGTAGAGTCCTTGGAAGCCGCCACGCGGGTCGCGCAGCATGTCGAAGCCGGGGTTGACCTCCAGGGTCCAGTGCTTGGCGATCCAGTCCTGGGCTGCCACCAGACGCGGGTCGTCCGCGGGGAGGCCGGCGAAGACGTAGCACTTCAGGAGGGCGTAGGTCATGGAACCATAGGAGCGGGCCACGAGGCTCCCGTCCGGGAGACGGTCGAAGCCGGCCGGGGAATCGCCCGGCATGTAGGTGGCGCCGCCATCGTTGCCGGCGTGGACCGGAGCGCCGTCCTGCACCCGGTGGTACGTGCCGGGGTTCGATTCGCTGCGGTTCTGGGTGCGCTGGAGGAAGATCAAGGCCCGCTGGAAGGCCGGATCGTCGGCCCCGGCGCCGGAGGCGTGCAAGGCCTGGAGCGCGAACTGCAAGTTCGACAGGTCCGGGCGCAGGTCGTCCCCGTAGCCGACTCCGCCGTAGAACTTGTCGCTCTCGCTGTATCCCTCGCCCTGGTCCGCCTGGACCGCACGG
>CAYVRL010000542.1:0-1619 GCA_964454065.1 uncultured Planctomycetales bacterium
GGCCTTCAGCGCCTGGTCCATCACCTTGCAGATCTTGCGGGAGTGGAGCTCGCCGACCGAGCCGCCCAGCACCGTGAAGTCCTGAGAGAACAGGTAGACCAGGCGACCGTTCACCCGTCCGTAGCCTGTGACCACGCCCTCTCCGAACGGCTTCTCCCCCTCCCCCGCGTCAGGCGCCCCGCCTCGAACGAACGGGGCCATCTCCACGAAGGTGCCCGGATCGAGCAGGGCGTCGATCCGTTCCCGCGCCGTCCACTTGCCCGCGGCGCGCTGACGCTCGACCCGCCTGGGCCCGCCACCCGCCGCCGCCTGCCTGCGCAATTCCCGAAGCTGCTCAAGCTTGGCCGCCATGGTCTCCCCGCTCAAGAGAGCGCGCTCCCTTCGTTCCCGGCCCCTGGCCGCCCTGCGGTGCGGCCGTCGCAAGCCCGATCGCGCGGTGTGCCCGGGGATGGGCCGTACACCTCGACGAGGACGCCGGAGAGCGCCTTCGGATGCAGGAAAACCGCAGGCCGCCCGCCCGCAGCGCGCCGTTCGCCGCCGAGGAGTGCCCCCTCTTGTGCCGCTCGTGCCCGCAGGGCCGGAAGGTCGTCAGTCGCAAACGCGATGTGGTGGAGTCCCTCGCCGCGGCGTGCCAGAAACCGCCGCACCCCGCCCTCCGCCACCGGTTCGATGAGTTCCAGTCGACCGCCGGCCAGGGGAATAAAGGCGACACGCACCCCTTCCTCCGGCACGGTTTCAATTCCGGAGACCGCGACCCCGAGAAGGCGTTCAAAGGCCCGGGCCGCGCGCTCGATGCTTTCGACAGCGATTGCAATATGGTCGAGCTGAATCGGAAGTCCCTCCTAGGAGACCGCTCGGAAACCATACCCTCTCCGGGTATATTTCCCGACGTGCTTCAGTCCCGAATACCAACCAGGACCATAGGGGGCGATTGGGTATAACTGATGGCAACCTGCCTTGATTTCCTCGTCCAGTCTCTCGTTCTGGGCGGGTTGCTTGCATTTCCGCCGTCCTTGTGCTATACTTGAAGCTGAGATCTTGTGCGCTGGCAAGGAGGCGTCTCGCCCATGATGGGTCGGCTCAATCGACAAACCAGCTTCGACGATGTCACCTGGCGGTCCCGCATCCCTCGCGAGTCCTTCTGGCGGCGCTTGCACGACTGGGCCAAGGAGTATCTGCGGGAAGAGGACTTCGCTCCCTTGTTCTCCCATACCGGCCGCCCCTCGGTCAGCCCCATCCATACCTTCCTTGCCCTCCTGATCCAGCTGGAGAAGGGATACTCGGATCGGGAGATGGAGGAAGAGTCGCGCTTTGATGATCGCGTCAAGCTGGCCCTCCTGGCGGGCAGAGAGTTTGAGGGCATCGATGCGGTGACGCTGTGTGACCATCGAGAACTCTTCTTGACCAGCGGGATCGCCGAGGACATCTTCGAGAAGACGCTGGAGTCGGCAAAGGAGAAGGGCCTGTTCTCCCAGGAGAACCAGCAGGCGGTGGACTCCTTCATGATCCACGGAGCGGCGGCGGTGCAGGACACCTACACCCTGATCCGTAAGGGAGTCGTGCGCACCCTGCGAATCGCCCGGATGCATGAGTTGGAGGAGCCGCTCCGTCAGGTGCTG
>CAYVRL010000543.1:0-1614 GCA_964454065.1 uncultured Planctomycetales bacterium
AGGAGGATCCTTCCTACGGGATCCATGGAAACAACGAGAAGGACGAGGGAATCGGCACCTTCCAGTCCCTGGGGTGTCTGCGGATGCGCAATCAGCAGATCGAGGACCTCTTCACCCGGCTTCCGCGAGGGGGCAAGATCCTCATCCACGAATAGACCGCGGTCGGCTCTCAGGCGCTGGGCGGGCCCGAGTCCCTCCGTTTCCGCCGCCAAGCCTCTGCGAATTCCCGGGACACGCCGATGGTTGCGATCCCGACTTCTCCGACCAGGCGGGGGCCCTCTCCTCGGGTAAAGCCCTGTTTGGGAGCCACGAAACTCAGGGTCCAGCGGGCTGGCAGGGCCCGACCGAGGCACTGACCCTCGTCTCCGTCGAGGCCGCTGGGTAGATCCGCGGCCAGGACCGGGCACCCGATGCCTTGGATCCGTTTCAGCAGCTCGGCCAGGGAGCCCTCGATCGGACGGGAAAGGCCGATCCCGAACAGGGCGTCCACGATCAGGGTCGTGGAGGAAGGGGCGAAGGTGTCCAGAGAATCCTTCCCAAAGGGGACTCCTGCCGCTCGACCCGCTGCGAAAGCCTCCCTGCCCGGGCTTCGCCGCGGAGCGCCGAGGGGCTGGAATACTTGGACGGGGTACTGTCCCAGGAGATGGCGGGCGGCGACCCAACCGTCTCCACCGTTGTTTCCGGGACCGACCAGAACCAGGATCCGGTCCAGACCCCCTTCCCGGGCCCGGCGAAGGGCTTCGCGGGCCAGGGCCCCGCCCGCGTCCTCCATCAGGAGGGCGGCGGGAAGTCCAAGTCCTCGCTGAAGATAGGAATCGAAGTCCTGGGATTCCCGGACGCTCCAGGGAGCTGCGGAAGTGGTGGGGAAGGACATGGATGATTTCTCAGGGATGGGCCTTGACGGGGCTTCGGGTTTCCCTAGGATATTCCGCCCCACCCAGCGGGACCTCCGGTCTTCGGGTGGGGATCCGGACCTTCCGAGGCCTCCCCACGTGGGTTTTCTCCCCGGAAAAACCGGAAAGATCTTGATCTGGCCACCTGCGCGGCTAAGATGTTCCGCCGCCTTCGTGCGCACATCCCGTGCGAAGGCCGATGGGGCCGCTCCGATGGCCCTGTTCATTGAAAACAAGGACGACCCTGTTCAAGCAAGAAACGAGTCAATTCCTTCAAACCCTCAAGGTTGCTCTTCGGAGCGGCCACCAATAACCAAGCGAAGGGTTTGATCCTGGCTCAGAGTGAACGCTAGCGGCGTGGATTAGGCATGCAAGTCGAGCGCGAAAGTCTCCTTCGGGGGGCGAGTAGAGCGGCGAAAGGGTGAGTAACACATGGCTAACCTGCCCCCGTGACTGGAATAACCTCGGGAAACTGAGGCTAATGCCGGATGGTCTCCAGGAATCTCATGACTCCTGGAGTAAAGGTTGGGATCCCTTCGGGGACCTTCTGCACGGGGAGGGGGCCATGGGCTATCAGCTAGTTGGTGAGGTAATGGCTCACCAAGGCGATGACGGCTAGGCGGTCTGAGAGGATGGCCGCCCACATCGGGACTGAGACACTGCCCGGACTCCTACGGGAGGCTGCAGTCGAGAATCTTCCGCAATGGGCGAAAGCCTGACG
>CAYVRL010000544.1:0-1599 GCA_964454065.1 uncultured Planctomycetales bacterium
GGTCCTCGGTCGGGTCCTGCCCCGCTGGAAGGAAGTCGCCTCGGGTGGCGAGAGCCACTGAACCCGCCGCTTCGCGGGAACCGACTTCGCGACCTGGTTCGCGGTCGCGCCGCAGGATCCGGAATGGGTCGAGGAGCCGACCGCCCGAGCGCTAGGTGGCTGGACCCTTCGGGATCGTGGACTGCCACGCGTGGAAGTCCGCAGCCGTATCGATGTCGCGGAGCGCGGAGCCGAGCCAGAGACGCAAACCGGCCTCCTGGGCCCGGCGGCGGGTCAGAGCCGCGACTTCCGGGCTTCCCCAAGGGATGTCGTGAAACAATTCCGGGTGCGGGGAGGACATCGCGAGGAGGACGTAACCTCCGTCCAGGGCCGGGATCAGGGCGGCGTCGTGGGTGGCGAGGGCGGCCCCGGCCGCGCTGATGCGGGGGGCGTCCAGCTCGGGGGCGTCGGTGCCGACGGCGGCCGCCCACGGGGCTCCGGCGGTGAAAGCGGCGCGAAAAGCGGCATGGAGACGGACGCCGAGATCCCCCGAGGATTGGCCCAGGACCCGGGTCGCTCCCTCGAGCCAGACGGCCGCGGTGGGGGCGGCTGCGGCCGGTTCCACGAGCAGCCAGCGTTCCCAGGCCTCGAGGCCCTCCCCGCGGTCGTCGCCCCCGCCCGGAGGGGCGTAATGGGACCAGCAGAGTTCCGCCAGCTCACGGTAGATGGCCCGGGCGCGCGTCGGCCCCAAACCCGCCGCCAGCCGAGTCTTGACCGGGCCGCCCTCCCAGTGGCGGGCGAAGACCAGGAGAACCGGTTTCATGACTCACTCCAGCATGGGCTCCGGATCGACTCCCAGGCCGTCCGCGATCCGATTGATGTAGTTGAAATAGGCCACCACCTGGCACAGGTCGTGGATCTCCCGGTCGTCGTAGCCCGCGGCGCGCAAGGGAGCCAGGTCCCCTTCGCACATCGCGTGGGGTTCCCGGGTGAGTTTCTCCGCGTAGACGCAGGCGGCGCGTTCGGCCTCGGAGAGAGGGGCCTCGATCCACCCGTGGCTTTCCAAGTGATCCGCGAGTTCCCGTTCCCCGACCTCGACACGGAGGTCGTGCGCGTGGGCGCGGATTCAGTAGTGACAGTCGTTGGCGCGACTGACCACGACCGCGAGGGTCTCCCGAAGCCGCGCCGGCAACTGGTTGTCGCTCTTCATGACCGAGGCGTAGAAGCCCATCGAAGCCCGCAACATGCGGGGGTTGATCCCCATGATGCGAACGATGCCCCAGACCCGGCCGCCGCGATGGATGGCGTCCCGGTAGATGCGCGCGAGGAGGCCTTCGGCCTCGGAGTCGGAGTATTGGCGGATCCAGGACATGGGCCGGGAGCATAACCGGAATCTGGCCCAGTTGGGTGGAGGTCCTCGGGACGGCCCCAGGGGGCTACTCCGCGCTGCGACGTCGAAAACTGCCCTTTTCATTGCTTCCAGTCGGCACCCCTGGGCCCGCCTTCCTCGGACCCGAGTGGACACCGGGACGACAGGGGGACGTTCCAGGCCGGGGTGGGTTACGAAAGACCCGTACCGCCGACCTCCACCCAACTGGGCCAGATTCCGGTGGGGGGATC
>CAYVRL010000545.1:0-1593 GCA_964454065.1 uncultured Planctomycetales bacterium
GCTTCCGCGGCCGGGCCGACTGCGCCCCGGGAGACACGCCCGCCCCCGCCACCGGAGGCGTCCTCCCGCCCACCGACGAAGTGCCAACGGAGAACCACCACATCCACCTTGGATCGCTTCTGTCCGGAATCCCGATCCTCCCAGGTGTGATAGTTCAGGCGCCCCTCCACCAGCACCGGGCTACCCTTCCGAAACCATTTGCCGAAGCTCTCCGCCTGCTTGCCGAAGAGGGTGAGATCGAAGAAGTGAGCCTCGTCTCGATACCCGCCCTGACCATCGGGCACCCGCTCGTTGATCGCGATCCCAGCCTTCGCGACGTAGGTCCCGGATTGGCTCTGGCGGAGTTCGGGGTCCCGGGTCAGGTTCCCCATCAGGATGACTTTGTTGAAGGAGGCCATGCTTGGATGCCGATCGACGGTGCGGCGGGAAGTCCGACTCTTGGACAGAGCCGACCGGGGATGCCATTCTAAGCCCTACCGCGGGCGCATGGAAACTCTCCGCGGAAACCATCCTGCCATGTCCTCCCCCCACCAAGAACGCCGCCGCCACCCGAGGGTCGGTGCCCCGGAGCTTCCCATCCAGATCCAGGGCACCGGGGACGAAGCCCTGCGGGTTCGCGACCTCTCCCTCTCCGGAGTGGCCTTCTACTCCGAACACCCCGTCCCCGTGATGACCCGAGTCCGTTTCGGGATCGAAATCCCTGGAGGCTCCCCGAATGCCCCGTACACCCTCGAAGGAGAGGGCATCGTGGTCCGTTGCGAACGGCTCGCCAGTGCCCTCGGCCACTACGAGGTAGCGGTCTTCTTCTCCGACTTGGGCAAGGAAGCGAGCGCCGCGATCCAGGCCTACGTGGATCGACGGCTCCGCGCTCAGGACCAGGGGTAATCAGCCTGGCGGAGGTTCGATCGCTTCCGGTCTGAGGACCAGGGCGCGTTCGACACCACCCAGGTCCCGACGCAGCTCCTGGGCGTGGAAGGCGTGTCGGTGGGCCAGGTCCTCCACCTCCCGAGCCCTCCCCGCCCCCAATTCGAGGATCAGGACTCCATGGGGGGACAGGACCGATGCCGCCCGGGCGAGGATCGCCCGATAAGCAGCCAGTGGGTCCTCCGGGGGAGTGAACAAGGCCAGAGCCGGCTCCCGTTCCGCGACGCCCGGTCCCAGGGGCTCCCCGGGGACCACGTAGGGTGGATTGGCCAAGATCAGCTCGAAGCTGCGCGGCGCGCACGCGGTCAACCAGTCCGCGTGAACGAAACGTACCCGGCCGGAGAGACCGAGATCCCGGGCGTTCCGACTCGCGACCGCCAGCGCGGCGGCGCTGCGATCGATCCCCACGCCCCGCCACCCGGGTCGTCGTGCGAGGACCGACAGCAAGAGGCAACCCGAGCCCGTACCGAGATCCGCGAGCCGCCCCCGACCATCCCGGGGCAGCAGCTCCAGGGCCGCATCGACCAGGCACTCGCTGTCCGGGCGCGGCACCAGGACCCGAGGGTCCACGCGGAATTCCAGCCCGTAGAAGCCGCAGACACCCTCCAAGTAGGCCAAGGGCTCTCCGGCGACGGCTCGTTCCAGGAGCTCCTGGAAACGCCGGGAAGC
>CAYVRL010000546.1:0-1585 GCA_964454065.1 uncultured Planctomycetales bacterium
CCCCACCCGGTCCACGCTACAGGCATGCATGCAGGCATTCTAGGTCGGCGCCCCCCTGGGAAAGAGGGGGCCGGGGCGGCTCAATCGTAGAAATGCGAAGCGAGATGGAAGGTGGCCCGGGAGCCGTCTTCCATCGGATAGTCCAGGGCCAGATCGGAGGAATAGAGGAGGCCGTTGTCGAGCAGGATGCGGACTCCGTGTTCGCCAGGGGGAGTGCGGTCGTCCTCGACCGTCTTCCAGCCGCCCTTGCCATCCTCGATCCAGAATCGGGGCTGGATCGTGGCAGTGGCGAAACGATAGCGACGTTCCCGCCCCACGCCGGTGAGCTCGAAGATCCTCCGTACCCGGCAGACCGTCGGAGTCAGGCCAGCGACGGTGCAGTGGTGTTCCCAGGTGGCACCCGGGGCGACCGGTCTCAGCGGTCGGGGAACCGACAAGGCCATGGCCAGGGCGGTATCGGCGCGCTGGAGGCCATCCTCGCCGAAATAGATCTCGATCTCGGCGGGGAGTTCGGCCTTCCCGTCGGTCAGGGCCTGATGAACGACCCGATGCAGGCTCTCCAAGCCTTCGAAGGATTCGACACTGCCATCGGGGCGCAGATGGAAGGCCAGGAAGGAATCCCGGATTCCGGCCGACCAGGCACGGAGCAAACGGCGGCAAGCGGGCGAAGCGGGGAGTTCGCCACCGTCCTTCATGTTCTGGGCTTCGAAGTGCCCGTCGGACCAAGTGAAACGACACTGCCGGTTCTGGAGCTGAAGCCGCCAGTCGATGAACTGGCCTTCCACCGAAAAACCCTGGGCGTCGGCATCGGCACAGCGCAGACGAAGTTTGTAGTCGAAGCTCCACTCACTCGAGCTCCCATCCGCCTGGGTCACCGAGGTCTCGAAGCGGACGCTCTGCCTCCAGATGAAACCCGGTTCCAAACGGACGGTGAGATCGAGCGCATCCGCGGGCGGAACGGCGGATGCCGGAACCGACTCCGCCCCCGTCTGCGCCGCGTTCGCGGGCAGGAGCAAAGCGAGGAGGAGGGCGGAGAGGGCTTCCATCCGTGGGAACCGACCAGTCGGTGACCGCAGCGGCCGGAACGGGGTAGAGCATAAGCCGCAGCGGCCGACTCTCCCAGGGGACGACTAGCGGGCCAGCAGGCCGAGGCCACAGGAAATCCGGCGTTCGTCCTCGCAGTAGACCAGCCAGACCCCCGCGGCACTGAGGTGGACGATGGCCCTTTGCCCCCATTCTCGCCCCCATCGGGCCGCCTCCGCGCACTCGAGACCGTGAAGAGCGAAGCCCTCTTCCCTCCATGCGGGTTTCACGCCAGGGAGCGAAGCCCCCCAGGCCGGCCCCCATGGAATGTCACATGCGACAACCCTGCGCAGTAGCCTCGCCTGAGCCGCGTCGTTCCAAGAACGCGGCTTCTCGACGGAACCCGGATTCCAGGCGGTGATCAGAGTGACACTCCGATCCAGCCGCGGGGGCGGGGCGGCGCCGTCCAGATGGAAGCGGAACCAGGACCGCTCCCTCATGAAGGCATAGACGGAACTCCGGTAGGTCGCCGTCCAGTCCGGTTCGGAAACGCTCATCGATT
>CAYVRL010000547.1:0-1581 GCA_964454065.1 uncultured Planctomycetales bacterium
GGAACAGCGCCCGCCCGCGCTCGCGACTCGCCGGATCCGCCGCCGACTCCTCCGGCACCGGGATCTCCCGCGCCGCCTCCCATTCTCCCCGCACCTCCTCCCAGGCAACCCTGACACCAGATGCCGGGGGATTTCTGTCAGCTTTGGCCACGGCGCGCTGTTCGGTGGCGCCGCGCTCCATCAGATACATCACGTAGGCGGCCAGATCGTTGCGGGCCGAGGGAGGGAGCGCACGGAAGGAGGCCATGGAAGTGGTCGGGATGCCGCGCTCCAGGACACGCTCCACGTCCCGGCGCAGCGGAGGACTGCCCGCCGGGGTGCTCAAGAACTTCAGGATTCCTTCGCGGAAGCTGCGCGGGCGCGGGAAGAGCAGCCGCGCGGTTCCGGTGTCCGCGCCCCCGTCCAAACCGTGGCACTGGGCGCACTTCACCGCGAAACTGGTTCGCCCGCGTCGCAGTTGCTCCTGCGAGACCACCCCAGGCATGCCCCCCGGCGGCAGGAGCGGGGCACGAAAGGTCCCGAACAGGGCCGCCAACCGATCCGCGAAGTCCTTCTCCAGCTCCGGAGAACCCCCTCGCACGAGTTGCCGGGGACAAGGTGTCCGTTCTCTGGACGTTTTCGCCGGAGAAGCCGGCCCCGAAGCTGTGCCCGAGACCCGCCACACAAGCCAGGGCGACGACGCCGAGGCCGATCCAGTCGGCGGTCTTCATCCCTTCGCTCCCGTGAGCCCGAGTGCCAGGGCGCCGGAGTCCGTCCACTGATAGAGCACCAGATAGATCAGTACTCCGGTCACCGAAACATAGAGCCACAGCGGAAAGGTCCAGCGCGCCCAACGGCGGTGGGCCGCGCGCCGTCCCCGCCAGGCCAGCCAGATGGTGCGCAGCGCCAGTACCGGGACCGCCGCGGCCAGCAGGGTATGCGATAGGAGCATCGTCAGGTAGGGGATCCGCCCCCAAGCGGGCCCCTGATAGCGCACCAGCACCTGATTGCTGAAATGGTAGTAGAGGTAGGAAGCCAGGAAGAG
This sequence comes from uncultured Planctomycetales bacterium, assembly GCA_964454065.1. Taxonomy (GTDB): domain Bacteria; phylum Planctomycetota; class UBA1135; order UBA1135; family UBA1135; genus CAYVRL01. The sequence continues at coordinate 1,025 of CAYVRL010000547.1, forward strand.
CACCGATACCCCGAAGGCGGCGAGCATCGCGTTGCGATGGGCGCGCTCCCGGTGGCGCGCGATCAGCCAGCGCCCCAACAACAGCAGCAACGCCGCGGTAGCGTTCAGAGTGGCGTTCAGACTGGGCAGGAACGGCGGCGAAGGGGTAGGCACGGAAACGGCGACGTTCAGTCCTTCTCGACGGCCACCGCATGGGCCGCCTGGATCAGGAGCGGCTGGGCTCGCTCGTCCAGGCCGTCGAAGTAGTCTCGAACCTGACCCTTCCGATCCACCAGGATCAGCCTGGAGGAGTGCGAGATGTCCCCGTTCTCCTTGACCGCATCCCCGAGCGCTACCCGGAAGGAGTGTAGCGCCAGATCGACGATGTCCTTCCGTGGGCCGGTCACCAGCCGCCAACGTTCTTGGGGCAGCTCGAACTCCTTGGCGTAGGCCTCGAGCCGCTCCGGTGTGTCGGTCTCGGGATCCACGGTCACCGAGAGGAAGCGGATGTCGGGCTGGTCGGCGAGCTGATCCGCCACCTTCTTCATGCTGGCGGTGAGCAGTGGGCAGATCGAGGG
>CAYVRL010000548.1:0-1561 GCA_964454065.1 uncultured Planctomycetales bacterium
TGGAAACCTACTTCGATCAGTTCGGCGACATCCCCCCGGGTCAAGCTATGAGGATGAGCGGGATCTCGTTGGACTCGCTGCAGGTGAGTCTCGACGCTGAGGAACAGGAAGCCATCCTCGCCGAGTACCCGGTGGATTTCCGCGATCACTCGTGTGGGTGCGTCACAGTGATCCAGTACGTTGCTGCAGAAGGCCACGTCGAAGGAGCCATCCGGAAAGGGGATCGCTTCCCCGGAAGCGGCGTGGATCTCGATTCCCGGCGGGTACTGGTAGAGTTTTCGGTAATGGTCGGCAAGGGGATCGATCCCTACGCGTTTCCCGGGCAGAAAATGAAGAACGGTACTGATTCCGCAACCCACATCGAGGATCCTGGAATCATCGTCGATGCCGGTTTCCCGGATGACACGACCCAGATGCCGATAGGTATTCCAGTATTCCTCCACTCGATCACGCGCGTTGACGAATTCCCGGGCCCATGTGGTTTGAAAGTGGAGCTCCGCTCCTTCTTTCCGGTTCGGGAGAGGGAGGATTCTCCGAATCAGGGAAAGCAAGCGTGGAGGGATCCCCATACCCTGGGATTCTAGACTCGTGGAAGCCCTCCGTGTGAAACGGCATTGGATCTTCGATCTGGACGGCACCCTCGTCCTTCGCCGTTTGGACTTCGACGCGATTCGGGTGGAGCTCGATCTGCCTCCTGGGATCCCGGTACTGGAATCGATTGCCGCTCTCGCTCCCGCCCGGGCGGTGGTGGCCCGTGCACGGCTCGCGGCGATCGAAGCACGAGCCGCCGCTCTTGCGACCCCGTCTCCTGGCGCTGCGGCACTCCTCGATCGGCTCCGAGAACGGGGCATCCGGAGGGGGATCCTCACCCGCAACTCGGTGGCTCAGGCGTGGGTGACCTTGAACCGCTCGGGACTGGCTCCGTTCTTCCATCGTCTGGAAGTCCTCGGCCGCGAATCCGTTGCCCCCAAACCGGCGCCTGCCGGCATCTTGGACCTCCTCCGTATCTGGGGTGCTGAACCCGAGGACGCACTGGTGGTAGGGGATTTTCGTTTCGACCTCTTGGCGGGGCGTGCCGCCGGAGTCGAAACCGTCTATCTCGATCCCAGCGGTACCTTCCCCTGGGCCGAGTTCGCGGATCGTTGCGTGCGCAGTCTCTCCGAACTCATCCCAGCTTGACTCGCAAGGTGGAAAGCAGGGCCTTTTCTCGTTCTCGGGCCCGTCCCACGAGTTCGTCGGCCCGTTTCAGATAGTCTTCGCGCGCAGTCCGGTCCTTCAGATCGGTGCTGTTGATGCGCACGTTCAACTCGGCTCCCAGAACCGCCGAACGCGCACAGAGGGCCGCGACCCCGGCATCGGAGAGAGAAGCGGACAAACCGGCTTCCGCCATGGCGGAGGCCACTTCCATGGCTTCCAATGCCTGTTCCATCACGCGCAGCGGCACCTCGATGGCCCCGCGGACGGCATCTTGGACCGCGGTTTCCTTGGCCTGCCGTTCGGCGTCGTTCCGGGCGGGGAGTTTCCAGGCCGCGAGAACTCCTTCGAATGCCTCCGTGTCCGC
>CAYVRL010000549.1:0-1559 GCA_964454065.1 uncultured Planctomycetales bacterium
ATTCCAGAACGGGCGCCTTCTGGGTCTTGCTCGTTCTGATGTCGTTCCTCGCCTTCCAGTTCCTGCGTGGGCAAGATGACGCCGTGAAGGAGTTCACCTTTACGGAATTCATGGCACAGCTCGAGGGGGACAAGGTCCTCAGCGTGACGGTCATCGAAGGCCAGCGCATCGAAGGTGAGTTGCGCACTCCCTACATCGATGGGCAGCAGGAGTATACGGAGTTCACCACGACCCTTCTCGGGGAGATCAGCGAGGAGTTGATCGCCCAGCTTCAAGAGCGGAACGTGGAGCTTGCGGGAGAGGTCGACCGGCGAGGATGGGGCACCCTCCTGCTCGGGGCCCTTCCGTGGATCATCATCATTGCGTTCTGGTTCTGGATCTTCCGGACCATGCAGTCCGGCGGGAACAGGGCCTTCCAATTCGGTCGTTCCAAGGCCAAGCTGATCTCGCCCGACACGCCCGAAGTCACGTTCGCGGATGTCGCCGGGGCTGAGGAGGCCAAAGAGGAACTCGAAGAGATCATCGAGTTCCTGAAGGACCCCCAGAAGTTCTCGCGCCTTGGCGGACGCCTGCCGAAGGGCGTCCTCCTGGTTGGGCCCCCGGGGACCGGTAAGACCCTGCTGGCCAAGGCGGTGGCCGGAGAGGCCGAGCGCCCATTCTTCCAGATGTCCGGATCCGACTTCGTCGAGATGTTCGTGGGCGTGGGTGCGTCGAGGGTCCGCGACCTCTTCGAGCAGGGCAAGGCTCACGCGCCGTGTATCATCTTCATCGACGAGATGGATGCGGTTGGACGGCACCGGGGCGCGGGCCTTGGAGGCGGTCACGACGAGCGGGAGCAAACGCTGAATGCGCTCCTCGTCGAGATGGACGGTTTCGAGGCCAATGAAGGAGTGATCCTCCTCGCTGCGACCAACCGGCCCGACGTCCTCGATCCGGCGTTGTTGCGTCCGGGGCGCTTCGACCGCCAGGTCGTGGTCGATTCTCCCGACGTCCGAGGGCGCGAGGGAATCCTCCGGGTCCACGCCAAGAAGTTGCCGCTTGCAGAGGACGTCGATCTCAAGACCGTGGCGAAAGGTACCCCCGGCATGAGTGGCGCGGACCTCGCGAACATCTGCAACGAGGCGGCCCTGCTCGCCGCCTGCGAGGAAGCCAGCAAGGTGGACATGGACCACTTCGAGCGGGCCAAGGACAAGGTCATGCTCGGAGCCGAACGCAAGAGCCTCGTCCTCACCGACAACGAGCGCCGGCTGACGGCTTTCCACGAGGCGGGGCACGCGGTCATCGGCCTTCGCCTGCCAGGACTCGACCCTATCCACAAGGTCACCATCGTTCCGCGGGGGCGGGCGCTGGGCATCACGTCCAGCCTACCGAGGGAAGACCGCCACTCGTACACGAAGGAGTGGCTGGAAGGGCAACTCTGCATGCTCTTCGGCGGACGCGTCGCAGAGGAGATGGTGTTTGGTCCCAGCCAGGTGACGACGGGTGCGGGGAATGACATCGAGCGCGCCACGACCGTAGCGCGGAATATGGTCACTCGCTTCGGGATGTCTGACGTCATC
>CAYVRL010000550.1:0-1557 GCA_964454065.1 uncultured Planctomycetales bacterium
TTCGTCTTCCTTTTCGACGATGAAAGCGCTGATCCGCCGCGAGCGGGATTCCGGATCCGTCACGGCGAAGCAGGTAATGATGTCCGCCCTGGAACCATTGGTGGTCCATTTCTTCTCACCGCGTAGCCGCCAACCGTCCCCCTCTCGCTTGGCCCGCACCGACAATCCCCCCGCATCCGAACCAGCGAACTTCTCGGAGAGGGCGAAGGCGCAGTAGGCCTCCCCGGAAGCGACCCGAGGCAAGTACTTCCGTTTCTGCTCCTCGGTTCCACCGACGATGATCGGGATGGATCCCAGCGCATTCACCGCAAAGGCAACCCCGAAAGCGGGGTCGGCCTTGGAGAATTCCTCCACCAGTAGAGTGAGGCCGAGAATGCCGTTCGCCGAGCCGCCATATTCCTTCGGGATCCAGGTTCGAAACAGTTCCGCGTCCTTCACCGCTTGGAGGGCGTCTTCATTGAAGCTCCCGTCCCGGTCGTGGCGTGCCGCCTGCGGGAGCAGGTACTCCCGGGCGATCTTCTTGGCGGTTTCCTGAAGCCGAAGTTGATCTTCGCTGAATTGGATGTTGGGCTGAACCATGGACGGATTCTAGCAACTCTTCGGGACTACAATCGCACCGGTGAGCCGCCCTTCCGCCCCCCCGCCGCGCACCGCCGCCGAAACTCCGATGATGCGGCAGTATCGCGCCGCCAAGGAGAAGCACCCCCAGGCCCTGGTCTTCTTCCGGATGGGCGATTTCTACGAACTCTTCTTCGAGGACGCGAAGCTCGCCTCCCGGGAACTCGGCCTGGCCCTCACCGCCCGGGACAAGGAACGCTCCATCCCGATGGCCGGCGTTCCAGTCCGCGCGATGGAGGGCTATCTGATCCGTCTGGTCCGCGCCGGGCACACCGTGGCCATCTGCGAGCAGCTCCAGGACCCGCGCCTGGTCAAGGGCATCGTCGAGCGGGACGTGGTCCGTGTGGTCTCCCCCGGCACCCTGATCGAGGACCAAGCCCTTCCCGGCTCCGAGCCCCTCTTCGTGCTCGCCGTGGATGCCACATCCCCTTCCGCCGGTGGTGGTGGGGAACTCGGCCTGGCCTGGGCGGACATCAGCACCGGCGCTTTCCGCTGCGCCGCCGCCACGCTGGAAGGATTCCCCGAGGAACTGGCCCGCATCGGCCCCGCGGAGCTCCTCCTTCCCGATCTCCACGAATCGGAGGGCAACCCCGAGGTCCACCGCCGTTTGAGCGCTCTCCGCGCCGCCGCCCAGCGCGAGGAGATCCCGCTCACCCTGCGGCCTCCGTGGTCCTTCGATCCTCGCAACGGGGCCCGGGAACTGCGCGAGCGCCTCCGAACCAGCACTCTCGAGCCCTACGGGGTGGAGGACCAGCCGCCGCTGCTGGGTGCCTGCGGGGCCCTGCTCGATTACCTCCGCGACACCCAGAAGACCGCGCTGGCCCAGATCCGGGATCTGCGAGTCCATCGGCCCGCCCGCCACTTGATGCTCGACCGCGCCACCCGGCGCACCCTGGAACTCGTGCGCAACCAGCGCGACGGAGCCCGCGAGGGAACCCT
>CAYVRL010000551.1:0-1537 GCA_964454065.1 uncultured Planctomycetales bacterium
CCCGTTCCCCTCCGCGCCGCAGTGGTCTCGAATTCTTCGCGGCCACGGCCGAGCCGCCCGCGGCGGATTCCGCCCCATAGCCGGCAACTACAATGAACGGTGAGCCCTCATGGAGTGGAAGCGATGGATCTTCGGGGCAGCGGAAGCGGGCGGGGTGAACGCCTTGTGCCGGAGGCTTTACCGGCGCTCACTGGGCGTACTCTGCTACCACGGCGTGGTCGAAGGAGACCGCAGCGCCGAGCGGGCGCTGTACGGGAACACGGTAAGTTCGGAAGAATTCCGGCGCCAACTCGAGTATCTTGCCGGGCGGTTCACGCCGGTCTCGGGGGATGACTTGATCGCCGCCCTGTGGGGAAGCAAGGCGCTGCCGGAGAATCCGGTGGTGGTGACGTTCGACGACGGCTATCGGAACAACGTGACCTACGCCGCCCCGATTCTGCAGCGGATGGGCATCCCGGCGGTGTTTCACCTGGCCACCGGCTATATCGGCAACCGGTCGATCTTGTGGACCGACGAGATCCTGCTTCGGGTGCTGGATTGGCCGGATTCAGTCCTACGGACGCCCATCGGTTCGGTTCGCCTCCCGGATCCCGCTGAGCGGTCCGAACGTCTCCGGGTCGCCAGGCGCATCGGCCAAGCGTGCAAGCGGATCCCGGTGGAATCCCGCGACGAGTTCTTGGCGTCGCTGCGGTCGAAGACTCCGCCCATCCCCTCGCGCTACGACCCCGAGACCCACGACTTCATGAGTTGGGACGAAGCGCGGCGGCTCGCCCGGCAGGGCTTCGCGATCGGCTCTCACACGGTCTCCCACCCCATCCTCACCGGTCTGGTTCGCGAAAAGCTGGCGGCTGAGCTCCGCGGGAGCCGTGCCACGATCGAGCGCCGGACCGGGGTGTCGTGTGAGATACTCGCCTATCCGAACGGTTCCCGGGCGGACTACTCGGATCTGGTCATGCAGGAAGCCGAAACCGCAGGCTATCGCATCGCTTTCTCCGTAGAGGACCGCCGAGCGGGAAGCCAGCCTCCGCGTTTCGCCGTACCGCGGCTGGCCGTGGCCGGCCACGTGCCGCTGCCCGTCTTCTACAGCAAGGTCAGCGGTCTCTACGCGCTTCTGGGGCGTGGGGGATGAGCGCGCCGATGGTTGCGGAAATCGTCCGGTCGTTCTCCGAACTGGCGCGGCTCAGTCGAGTCTGGGATCGCCTGGCAACGGCCCGCCCGGCCCCGGACGCGTTCCATCTGTTCGGCTGGGCGCAGGCGTGGTGGGAGGGGTACGGGGCTTCGTGCGAGGTTTTTTCTCCCGTCGTCCGGGACGCCGGCGGCGAGGTGGTCGCCATCTGGCCCCTGGTGCGGAAGGGCGATGAGATCCGCGCCCTTGGGGACGGCGCTTCGGATCACAACGATCTTCTGGCCGCTCCCGGGAACGCACAGCCCGCCCTCCGCGCGGCGCTCGAGGCGCTGGCCGAGAACGGCCGGAGCTGGAAGACCGGCGTCATCACGTGCGTCTCCGAGCGCGGCCTCCTGGCCGAGGCGGCCAGAG
>CAYVRL010000552.1:0-1514 GCA_964454065.1 uncultured Planctomycetales bacterium
GGTCGGGCCACGGTTGTGGAAGAACTTGTTACCGAGGTTGCCGCCTCCGCCGCTGGAGGGATAGATGGGCAGGAAGAGGTCCAGGTCGCCATCGCCGTCCACGTCCGCCCAGATGCTGGTCTCGGAGTCCGCCGCGCAGGGCTGGAAGTCGAGGAGCTGAGGGTGTGGGGCGATGTCGAAGAAGCGTCCACCGCCGAGATTCTTCAGGAGGTGGAAACATTCGTCGTTGAAACCCCGGCGGGGGTCCACCGAGAGGTCGGGTAAGCCATCGTTGTCGTAGTCGCCGAAGGCCGAACCGTAGCGCAGCCCGGCGGGAGGGAGGATCGAATCCACATCCGTCACCAGCACCCAGGTCCGTCCCTCGACGTTCCGCCACAACTGCCCGGAATCGTAGGCGAAGAGGTCGGGCCAACCATCGTGATCGAAGTCACCGAAGGAAACCCCGGTCGCGGCCCCGAAGTCGAAGCCGTTCGGGAAGTCGGTGTTGGTGAACTTCGAGAGCGGAACGTCCACTCCCCCCTGGGCGGCCGCGGCGGAGGAACCTGCGACCAGGAGGGAGCAAAGGGCCAGGGCGAGGGTGGCGGTTCGAGGCATGCCCCCAAGCTAACGCAAAATCCGAACCCGTGGTGGGGCTTGCGAAGGAAGCTCAAGGTACGATTTCCGCCTCACCACGCATCTCGAAGAGGAAGCGGGAGGGAGGGCTGGGGGCGCGGTGGCCGCGGCGGGAGCGCTCGGCGGCGGTGCTGACGGTCAGGAAACGGCGGGCGCGGGTGATGCCCACGTAGGCGAGACGACGTTCCTCCTCGACCGAATTCTCCTCCAGGGAGCGGGCGTGGGGCAGGAGCCCCTCTTCCATGCCGACCAGATAGACGCGTTCGAATTCCAGGCCCTTGGCGGCGTGGAGGGTGGATAGGGTGATCCTTTGCCGTCCTTCGGTCTCCTCGGCTCGATCCTCGGCGGCGGACAGGGCTAGCTCCTCCAGGAAAGCGCGCAAGGAGGGGTCGATCCGGCGCCGTACGTGGTTCTCGGCGAAGTCCAGCACCTCCTCCACCGCTGCCCAGCGCAGGCGCCGCTGCTTCGGGTCCGGGTAGCAGCGTTCGACTTCGGCGCGGTAGCGGATCCGCTCCACCAGCTCGCGAAGAAAGGCAACCAGCCGCGCGCCGGGTTCCCGCGCCCCGAGTTCCCGCACGAGGTCCGCCATCTCCCGCGCGGAGGCAGCGGCGCGCTTGGGAAGCCCGGGCACTTCCTGGGCTCGGGCGAAGGCGACCGCGAGTGGTACCTCCTTTTCCGCGGCGAAGGCCGAGAGTCGCTCCAGACTGGTCGCACCGATGCCCCGCGGCGGCGCTCCCAGGGCCCGGAGCAAGGAGATCTCGTCGTTCGGGTTCGCCACCAGCTTCATCCAAGCGAGCAAATCGCGGACTTCCTTGCGGTCGAAGAAGCTCATCCCGCCGACCAGGCGATAGGGCAGCCCGGCGGCGCGCAGCTCGGCTTCGAAGGGGCGCGGCTGCGCTTGG
>CAYVRL010000553.1:0-1514 GCA_964454065.1 uncultured Planctomycetales bacterium
GGAACGCGTGAGCAGCGGAGTTTCGACCTCGGTGAACCCCATTCCGTGAAGGGCCTCCCGAAGCGCGCGATTTGCAGCGGATCGTTGCTCGATCCGATGGCGTACCGGAGGCCGACGCAGATCCAAATAGCGGTACTGGAGGCGGAGTTCTTCCGGGACGTCCAGTTCGTCCACGATTTCGAAGGGCACGCGCTCGGAACGAGAGAGAACTTCGATTTCCTCGACCAGCAGCTCGACATCTCCGGTAGGCTTGTCCTTCTTCCGCTGTCCCTCGATGCGCATCCGCAAGCGCCCACGCGCGGCGATGCAGTCCTCGGGGTGGAGATCGCGCATGGCAGCCTGGACGGACTCGTTCGCGTCCTCGTCGGCGACCAATTGCAGAACACCGCTGCGGTCGCGGAGATCGACGAAGTGCACCCCACCGTGGTCGCGGCGCGCATGGACCCAACCACACACTCCCACCGCCGCACCGCAATCCGCCGCCCGCGGTTCCCCGCAGCCGTGGGATCGCCCCGCGTAGGCGGCGATTTCAGGCATGCGGGAACATCACGCAGGAGCCCCGTGGACTCGCGAAACGTGGCGCGCCATTCGAACGACGCAAGGAGAGAAGCTCAGCGCCCTCGACCATACTTTTGGCGAACCAGGGCGCGACGCAGGGAAGATTGTGCGCGGGCCAGGTCGTAACGGGAACGATCCAGGCGCAGCCGCTCACGGGCGCGGTCGGCGGCCTTCCGGGCACGATCCAGATCGACCGCGGCGGGTTCTTCCGCCGACCGGGTCAGGATCGTCAGGGACTCGGGACGGACCGCCGCGAAACCATCGTGGATCAGGTATTCCACTTCCTTGCCGTCGGCGAGTCGGGCGGTCAACAAACCACTCTCCGTCAGGGAAACCATCCGGGCATGCCGGGGCAGGACACCGATCGAGCCATCCGCTCCCGGGAAACGCACCGAAAGCGCTTCCGCCTCGAGGGGGACGGCCTCGGGGGAAACGATCCGCAGGCGGAAGGGGGCGCTCACAGGAAAGCGATTGTACTAGAGCTTGCCCGCCTTCTCGACGGCTTCATCGATCCCGCCCACCATGTAGAAGGCCTGCTCGGGCAGATCGTCGTGCTTGCCCTCGAGGATTTCCTCGAAGGAACGGATGGTCTCCTGAACGGGAACGAAGCGCCCCGGAGTCCCGGTGAAGGTCTCCGCCACGAAGAAGGGCTGGGAGAGGAAACGCTGCAAACGCCGCGCCCGATTGACGATCTGCTTGTCCTCCTGGGAAAGCTCCTCCATGCCCAGGATGGCGATGATGTCCCGGAGATCCGCGTAGCGCTGGAGCATGCGCTGGACCTCGGTGGCCACGGCGTAATGATGGTCTCCGACCACCTGCGGATCGAGCATCCGAGAAGTGGATTTGAGCGGGTGAACGGCCGGGTAGATGCCCAACTCGGCGATGGCCCGATCCAGGAGGATGGTCGAGTCCAAGTGGGCGAAGGTGGCCACCGGAGCAGGGTCCGTGAAGTCGTC
>CAYVRL010000554.1:0-1509 GCA_964454065.1 uncultured Planctomycetales bacterium
CGCCATCCGTTCCTGCTCCCGCACCGCGGCTTGGAAGTTGATTTGGCTGCTGCGGTAGGAATTGCGTTCCGGCAGGCGGTCCAGGGGGAGGTCGAAGCTCAGGCTCGCGGACCAGGGGCTTCGACTGCCGCGGAAACTCGCGGGACGGCCTTCCAGGCTGGAGGAGGAGGCATCGATCCCCAGGTCCAGGCCGGTGCGCAAGGCGTCCGCGGCCACTCGAACCTTGCGCTCCGCGTCCGCCACCGCGTCCGCGGCATTCAGGTAGTCCAGGCGGTTGCGCACCGCGATCTGGTAGGCCGCATCCTCGTCGAGTCGGGTCTCCGGGGGATCCGCGTCCGGAACCGTGATGGTGCCGAGGGCGGCGGGGTCGATTTCGATCCTCGTCTCCGGTGGGAGTCCCAGGAAGAGCTTGAAACTGTCGAGCTGGCTTTCGTAATTCTGGCGCAGCACCAGGAGCCGGTTCTCGGAGGCCAGTTCGTCCTGGCGGGCCTGGTCCACTTGGATATCGCTCAACTGGCCCGCTTCGGAGAGAGCTTCATTCCGCTTGCGGAGCAGTGCCAGGCTGTCGAAGTTGGCTTGCTCGTTCTCCACCGAGTCACGGGTCTGGAGAAGGCGGAAGTAACGCGTGGCCACGTCGAAGGCGAACGTGCGCCGGAAGCGCTCGAAGTTCCGCACCTCGTAGACGACATCGCGTTCCGCTTGGGTCAAGGGTTCCAGGACGATTTCACGAGCCGAGCCGCGCAATAGCGGCACCGTCACTCCCAAGCCGAGGTCGCCGATCGCATCCCATCCATCTCCGGTGGTCAACACCCGAAAGAGGCTCGCCCCGATGTTGCTGACGATCCGGGCTCCGCTGCCGAGCAGCCGAGTCATTCCCAGCTCTCCCGAGGCATTGGCCCCCTGGGCGTGTTCGCCGCTGCCGTCGACCGAAGCGGAACCCGTTCCCGTCCATTGGTTCGAGAAGCGCCAGCGCTCCAGGGTCAAGTCCAGCGCCGTCTGGTAGAGGCGTTCCTTCCGGCTCTGGTAGTCGCGGCTGTTCTCGGCGGCCACCTTCAAGGCCCCGAGGAGGTCGAGGGTGATGGGGCTGGGAGCTTCGCCGCGGAGGAGATCCTGGCGCAGACTCTGGACCGGGGGGTCGATGGAGAACGGCCCCTCCTCGCCGAAGAGGGCCGCTCGTCGTTCCAGGAGGATCTGGTAGGTCTCTCGATCCGCGGCGGCGCGGGCCGCTTTCGGGGAACTGGAGCAGCCTGGGAGCGCGAGCACCAGGGCTGCGCAGAACAGGGTCGCGGTCGAAGACGCAGGAGGCATCGATGGGGGGGGGCGGACCACCGGCCCCGTGGGCGGGGCTGGGATTCTACGCATGGAACTCGGTTTTCGTTGGCAAGCAGAACCCCGGAGTCTGGCCACACCCGGTGGAGGTCCAGGTTTCGCGAGTTGGGTAACCCATCGGGGTGGATTCCGTCAGCCCCGTTGGCCCGAGGTAGATCGGAAGAGCACACGTCTGAACCC
>CAYVRL010000555.1:0-1509 GCA_964454065.1 uncultured Planctomycetales bacterium
GTCCCCCTCCAGGCGCTCGAGGATGAACCCTTCACCGCCGAAGAAACCGCTGCCCAGGCGCTTGGTGAAAGCGATGTCGATGGTCACTCCCTTGGCCGCGGCCAGAAAGGAATCCTTCTGGCACAGGAGGGTGCCGCCGAGATCCCGCAGGTCGGCCTCTACGATCTTGCCCGGGAAGGGAGCGCTGAAGGCTACGGTTTCCACCCGGTTTCCGCGGGCGGTGTACGTACTCATGAACAGTGATTCGCGGGTCAGCAATCGTTTGCCCGCGGAGAGAAATTTTCCGAGCAGCCCCGTGTCCTTGGAGGGATCACCGAAAACGGTTTCCATTTCCACGCCGGAGGTCATGTAGAGCATCGCCCCGGCTTCGGAGACCGCGGTCTCACCCGGATCCAAATCCACTTCGACGAACTGCATGTCATCGCCGAAGATCCGGAAGTCGATCTCGTGGGCGCGACGGGAACGGACGGAAGTGCCAGGGACGGGGGGAATCCGACTCATGATGGGGCCTATCCTATGCCCATGCGCTACGAACGGGAACTCCACGGCAGTCGGCTGACTCTCTTCCACCACCGCAGCCAAGTCCTGCGCGGCAACTTCCTCGGTGATCCGTCCGAACGCGACCACCCCATCCTGATTCCTCCTGGAGAAGAGGCCGACTTGCCCTTGGTCGTGGTGCTGGTCGGTTTCACCGGCTGTGGTGAACGGGTCCTGAATCGCAGCTCGTTCTGGGGAGAGAATCTCCCCCAGCGGATTTCGCGGCTCATGGCGGAAGGCGTCCTACCTCCCGCGGTCTTTTTGTGGCCCTCCTGCGAAACCCGTCTCGGTGGTTCGCAGTACTTGAATTCCGCCGGTACCGGTCGTTACGAGGATTTCCTCCGCGACGAATTGATACCCGCGGTGGAAGCCGCCCACGACTGCGGAGGTTCCGGGAGGCGGATCGTGGTTGGGAAATCCAGCGGCGGATACGGTTCCCTGGTCCTGGCGATGCGCAACCCCGGCTACTTCGCCGCTGTCGGCAGCCACGCCGGAGACATGGCCTTCGATGTCAGTCATTTGCGGGGGTTCCCGGAGGCATTGAACTGTTGGCGACACTATGGCGGTCCCAAGGCCTTCCTCGCCAAGTTGCCGGGACTTCGTTTCGGTTCCCTGGAACACGCGGGAATCGAACACATTGCGATGGCCTCCTGTTACTCTCCCAATCCGGATTCTCCCCTGGGTGTGGATTTGCCGGTGGATCCGGAGAGTGGCGCCCCGCGAAGCGAGGTCTTCGAACGCTGGCTGGCCCACGATCCGTTACGGATGTTGGAGGATCCAGCCCGCGCGGAGGGTCTGCGACGGCTCCGCGCCCTCTATCTCGACGCCGGAGAGCGCGACGAATTCTCCTTGCAGTGGGGATTGCGCCGTTTCGTGAAGCGACTCGGAGAACTGGGGATCGAACATCGGGTCGAGTTCTTCGATGGGGGCCACTTCGACATCGACGTGCGCTATGAGAGCAGCCTTCCCTAC
>CAYVRL010000556.1:0-1503 GCA_964454065.1 uncultured Planctomycetales bacterium
GGATTTCAATGAGTTCGGACATGATTCGTCTCGTTTTCCTGGAGGATTGGGGAAGTGCCGTGAAGCTCGAATTCCACTTGTTCGAGATCCAGCTCCCGGCCCCCACGGCGGAAGAGCGGACAATCCAGTCCCTCGTCCGAGGGCCCGGCCGGACACCAACGCAGCTCCAAAACCGCACCCTGGTCCGGTCCTTCCGCGACCACCGCGCCCCAGGCGAGTTCCAGGAGTTCTGGATCGACCCCGGAAAGCTCCCCGACCGCCACCCGGACCCGAAGCAAACGGAATTGGGAATGCGGGACCTTGCATTCACGGGCTGCGGCCGTGCGGGCGAGCCGCCGGATTTCCAGGGCAATTCCGGTTTCGTGCATGTCTGGGGGTTATTTCACTCCCACCAAATGACGGCGTCCCTAGGGTGAGGGCGGGGACGGGCGGTGTGACCGAGCCTTTGCAGTTCCGCAAGGACTCGCGTTTCCAGCCGTGGAATGGCGCGGCGCACCATGGGGGAGAGTTCGGTACCCGCGCTCGTGTCCTGGGGTTCCACCCCGATCAGTACCACTTCCTCGGGGCCGGTGCCGCGGAACTCGGCCTCCAGCAGGGCTTCGCGCAGCGTCGGCTGATGGGGCGAGGTCCGCGGCGGACCGACTTCCCGGATCAGTGATGCACCCCGCTGGACCCACACCGTGCCGGGCGGGTCTCCGCAGCGCACGGCGTCGAGGATGATCAGTCCGGAAACCCCTTCGATCCAAGGCAACAAATCGAAACCTGGAGTTCCCAGGTCCTCGAGCTCCACGTCCCGGGGAAAGGAATACCTGGCTTCGAGCAACCGAAGGCAATAGGGGCCGATTCCGTCATCTCGTGCCAACAGGTTGCCCAGGGCCAGAATGCGGATCGGCGCGGTCCCTTCAGAGGGCCTGGACATGGCTTCGTTCCCGACCCCGGGCGTCGTGAGTATGGATCGCACAGGCCAGGCAAGGGTCGAAGGAGTGAATGGTGCGCAGGAGTTCGAGGGGACGTTCGGGGTCGGCGATGGGAGTGCCGAGCAGAGCAGCCTCATAGGGGCCGACTTGGTTTTCGGCGTCTCGGGGGCTGGCGTTCCAGGTCGAGGGCACGACCGCTTGATAATTTTCGATCTTTCCGTCGCGAATCACGACCCAGTGGGAAAGGGTTCCGCGCGGGGCTTCATGAAAACCAAACCCTTGGATCTCCCCTTTGGGGAACCGAGGCGGATTGCAGACGCTGTAGTCGCCCTTGCCAAGGTTGTCGACCAGCCTTTGCCAGTGTTCCTCGGCGAGTCCGGCGAGAACCGCGGCGCGTACGGCCCGGGCCAGATGTCGACCCAGTGTGGAATGGACGACTTGCAAACCAAGCTTCGCTCCCGCGAGCGTAGATGCCTGGGCGAGGGCTCCGTCCAACCATTTGCGGGTACTTGGGTGACCCTGGCTGTAGGAAGTCAGGACCTGTGCCAGGGGACCGACTTGCATGGGGTGCCCCTGGAAGCGGGGT
>CAYVRL010000557.1:0-1502 GCA_964454065.1 uncultured Planctomycetales bacterium
CCTCGGCCAGGACTTCGTCGTAGGGCCCCCGATAGGCACCGCGCACGAGCGGCCGCTCTTGGCTAGCGAGGGCGAAACAGAGAAAGGGAGCGAGAAGGCAATTCATGGCGAGGTGCGGGCAAGATCCGCCCACCATCCTTCCTATCGGCCGGAGCGCCACGAAATGTTCAACTCCGGCGGATTCCGCTCCACCACGCGGCTCCCGCGAGCGAACTTCAGCGACTGACGGAGCGGTAGGTCGCGAGGAGTTCGTCCATCGGCAGCGTGCCGACCACGAAGACCGCGAGGCCGACGCGGTGGCCATCCACCACGCGAACCCCGCCCAGATCCACCTGCTTGGCGAAGCTGACGGCCCCCAAGCCCTTGCCCACGGAGGAGGGGTCGGTCTGTTCGGCGAGCAAGACGTTGCGGAGGCCATCGTTCAGGATCTCCGCGTAGAGGTTGGGAACGCTGCTTCCGTACACGCCTTCCGCGAGGATCAGGCGTTCGCCCGCGGCCTCGAAGCCACCCGGGAAATAATGGGCCGCATAAGGGGAGAAACCGAGCAACGGGTCGTCCACCGCCCCCAGGTAAGGGCGTTCGGGAACCGGCGGAGTGGACCAGACCATGCCGCTCACGACCGGGGCGTAGTCCACCACGGTGGCCTCGAGCCGGGAGATCTCGACCCCGCTGCCGTCCGAGATGGTCCAGCCGAGCAGAACACCTTCCACCTGATCGACTTCCAAGCGAATGCTGCCGTAGCCGTAGCGGGATTCCGCCAGGTAACTATGGCAGGGACGGCCCCCTTCGACCGTGCCGATGTCGCCCAGATCCGTCCAGTGGTAAGCATTGCGGATCAGGACCTCGTCTCCGACGTGGACGTCCCGGTAGTGGACCAGGTAACGCTGCCGCCAATCGTAGGTGGAGAGCCAGATCGCGCTCGGGGGTTGGAGACTGGTCTGCCCCGCTTCCTGAACCGCATCGAGGGAGAGGGCGAAGGAGCCGAGTCCATCGGCGGTCAGAGTCTCCTGGAAGGCGAGCTGCTGACCAGCGCCATCCTTGACCCAGTAGATACGGGTCTGGCGAATCAGGCGCTCCTCGGGAGACAGGATCGAGGGCAGATGCAGGCCCGTGGAAGCGGCCCGATCCGGGCCCGCGCCGCCTCCAGCGGTCGCGGCCATGCGCCCCGTCGGGGAGGAACCCGCGCTGGACCATCCGCTGCCACCGCCGAAACACGACCCGAGCAGGATCAGTGCGATTCCGGAGCGGAGGAGCGGAGCACGCATGGTCAATTCCTCCAGCTACCCTCCAGCGGGGCGCCGAATCCTCCGGCCAGGGCCCTGGCCGAGGGAGAGAGTTCGGACGGGGAGACTCGAACGGCCACGACCTTGCCCAGGTAGTAGTCGCGAAGGGCTTCGTGCGCGGCAAGGGATGCGGTTTCGAGCCTACCGGAGGGTTGCTCCGACCCGCCCCGCAAGAAGACGAAGCCGAGGACCAGGAGCACGGCGGCGGCCGCGGCCAAG